>NZ_JBHXVG010000007.1:0-56031 GCF_042672405.1 Streptomyces sp. NPDC127197
CCCTCGGCGATGAGCGAGACCGCCGACATGATCTGGCCCGGGGTGCAGTAGCCGCACTGGAACGCGTCATGCCGGGCGAACGCCTCCTGCATGGGATGCAGCTCCCCCTTCGGGCACAGGGATTCCACCGTGGTGATCTCACGGTCCTCGTACTGCGCGGCCAGCGCCAGACACGACACCACACGCTTGCCGTCCACCAGCACCGTGCAGGCCCCGCACGCGCCCTGGTCACACCCCTTCTTGGCGCCGGTCAGGCCCAGGTGGTCGCGCAGCGCGTCCAGCAGCGTGACACGTGAGTCGATCTCCAGCCGATGAGCTGTGCCGTTGACAGTGAGAGTGACATCAACCCGGGAGACACCAGGCGGTGACTGGCCGGCCGACCGTGCCTCGGTTTCCACATGCTTCATGGCGCCTCAATTCTGGGTGAGTGCGCGTCACACTTCGCCGGCGACTCGGTGGCCGACAAGCAGCAGCCTGGACAACCCGGGAGGGTCCGGCAAGTCGATCAGCTCGGTCAGGTCGAGTCTGCGCACCTCGGTGTTTCCGTCGACGGCGTGTGCCACCGTCTGCGCTCTGACACGACCTGACCGACGGGACGCCGACGGGGCGCGGCACCGCGAACATGGCCGAATCCGGATCCTGACGGCGAATCCGGGCTCCTACAGCCGGCGTCCCACCCCGCAGTACGCGTCGACGGGCTGGGCCGGGGCCGAGGAGTCCGGGCGCCACTCGGGAACCTGGACGACACCGGGCTTCACCAGTTCGAGCCCGTCGAAGTAGCCGGCGATCTCCTCGACGCTGCGCACGTAGTACGGCACTGCGCCGCTCGCGTTGTACGCCTCCGACGCGGCGATCATGCCTTCGCTGGTGGACGTGCTGTCGCTGATGACCAGATGACTTCCCGACGGCAGTCCCGCCATGAGTCGGCGCACCAGGTCGCGCGCCTGGTCGTAGTCGGCGACATGGCCCAGCGTGTTGAGGATCATCAGGGCGATCGGCCGGGAGAAGTCGAGTGTGCCCTCGGCGGCCTTGAGGACGGCCTCGGGGTCGTACAGGTCGGCGTCCAGATAGGCCGTCCTGCCTTCGGGTGTGCTCGTGAGCAGGGCGTGGGCGTGTGTCAGCACGATGGGGTCGTTGTCGACGTACACGATGCGGGAGTCCGGGGCCACGCGCTGCGCCACCTCGTGCGTGTTGTCGGCGGTCGGAAGCCCGGTGCCTATGTCCAGGAACTGCCGGACGCCCTGCTCTCCGGCCAGGTAGCGGACGGCCCGCCCCAGGAAGTGCCGGCTCGTGACCGCCACGTCGACGAGGCCGGGGAAGATCTCCTTGATGTGGTCCCCGATCTCCCGGTCGACCTCGTAGTTGTCCTTGCCGCCGACGAAGTAGTTCCAGAAGCGGGCCGAATGCGGCTTGGACGTGTCGATCCGGGTACGCGTCTGCGCGGCAGCGATGATCTCGGGGTTGGAGTCCGACACGGCAGAGCCTCCTGCAGTTTGATGGTGGTGATCAGATCACCAACGTAGGCGAACTTGCCGCTCATGCTGCGGCGTTGGGGGACTTGCCTCCCGCGAGCCACGGCGTTTTCCGGCCATTGCCGTTGCCCTCCCCCCGAACCCTCCGGTTAGACTGTGAGTCCAGCGTTGGATTTTCAGTCCAAGGGAGTGCGGTGTGGTCGAACACGACCCGGACGCCGAGCGGGACGCGATCATCGGCGCCCTCGTCCCGGTGGTTCATGGCATCGCGGCGACCTTCGGGCCCGTGTGCGAGGTCGTGCTGCACGACTACCGGCAGCCGGAGAAGTCGGTGGTCGCGGTCGCCGGTTCGGTCACCGGGCGGGCGGTGGGCGGGGCGATGAGTGAAATCGGTATGCGGGTGCTCGCCCGCGGCGACGAGGCGCGCGACGAACTGAACTACGTCACGCGGACCGGGACCGGGCAGCTGCTCAAGTCGTCCACGATAGTGCTGCGCGACTCCGCGGGAGCGGTGTTCGGAGCCCTGTGCGTCAACGTGGACGCCGGCGCGGTCCGGCAGGCCCACGCGCTGCTCGGCGCCCTCGCCGGCATCGGCGGCGACCCGGGGCCGGCGCCGGTCACCACCTTCGGCAACGACATCGACTCGGTCGTCGACGCCATCCTCGACGCCCACCAGCTCCGCCAGCACCAGACGTGGGCCGGCCTCGACCGCACCGAGCGCCTCGCGTTCTTCCGCAGCCTGGACGAACACGGCGCGTTCGCGGTGCGCCGCGCGGTCGAGCAGGTCGCCGCCCGCCTCGGCATCTCCCGTGCCTCCGCCTACAGCTACCTCTCCCAGGCCAGAGCCGTCACCGACCCGACGTCCAAGGGGGACAACCAGTGACGACCACCACTCCGCCCGTCACGATCGACGACGTCCGGGACGCCGCCGCCCGGCTCAAGGGCGTCGCCCACCGCACGCCGGTGCTGCGCTCCCGGACCCTGGACGCGCTCGTCGGCGCCGAGGTCTTCCTCAAGTGCGAGAACTTCCAGCGCGTGGGCGCCTTCAAGTTCCGCGGCGCCTACAACACCGCCTCCCGGCTCACGCCCGAACAGCTGGCCCGCGGCATCGCCGCCTACTCGTCCGGCAACCACGCCCAGGCCGTCGCCCTCGCCGCCCGTGAACTGGGCACCACCGCGGTGATCGTCATGCCCGAGGACGCCCCGCCCGCCAAGCGGGACGCCACCCTCGGCTACGGCGCGGAGATCGTCACGTACGACCGCTACACCGGCGACCGGGTCGCCATCGCCGAAGGGCTGGCCGCCGAGCGGGGCCTCACCGTCATCCCGCCGTACGAACATCCCCACGTGATCGCCGGGCAGGGCACGGCGGCACTCGAACTCCTCGAAGAAGTAGGGGAGTTGGACGCGCTGATCACGCCGGTCGGCGGCGGCGGGCTGATCGCCGGGAGCGCCACCGTGGCCAAGGGAATGCACCCCGGCATCCGTGTGATCGGCATCGAGCCGGAGGCCGGCGACGACACCAAGCGGTCCCTCGCGGCAGGCCACCGGATCGCCATTCCGGTGCCGCGCACCATCGCCGACGGGCAGGCGCTGCACACGCCCGGTGAGCTGACCTTCTCCGTGAACCGGCGGCTCGTCGACGGGATCGAGCTGGTCGGTGACGACGAGATCCGGGACGCGATGCGCTTCGCCTTCGAGCGGCTGAAGATCGTCGTCGAGCCGAGCGGCGCCACCCCGTTGGCCGCCCTGCTCTCCGGCCGGGTGGACAGACTTCCGCGCCGGATCGGCGTGATCGTCTCCGGTGGCAACGTCGACGCCGACCGCTTCGCACGGCTCTGCGCGGGAGGCGAGTGAGGGAGGTGGCGGGCAGGGGGCGTACGGGCGGACGATGAAGGGGAGGGGCTCGGCCCCGCCGGTTCCGCTCACGACCCACGGGAGCGGGAGACGGAGACCGGCCCCGGCCGCAACAGGCGCGGCCGGAAAGGAGGACCCTCATGTTCGAGGTGAAGACGCTCGACAAGCCGGACGAGCGGCGCGACTTCCCGCGCGGTCACCTGGAGGCCGTCCACCTCACGGGACTCGACTTCGCGGTGGCCACCTTCGAGCCGGGCTGGCGCTGGTCGGAGTCCATCGCCCCCATCGCGGGGACCGACTCCTGCCAGATCCACCACAACGGCTACATCGTCCAGGGCCGTCTGCGGATCCGTATGGACGACGGCGCCGAGGGCGAGGTCGGCCCCGGCGACGTCTTCGTCTGCGGGCCCGGACACGACGCCTGGGTCGTGGGCGACGAGCAGGTCGTGGCGTACGACTTCGCGGGAGCCATGGCGACGGAGTACGCGAAGTCCTCGGAGAGCTAGTAAACCCAACAGGGGTGAACCGCGCAGGCCCGTCTCGCGTGGCCTGCGCGCTCGCCTGATGGAAACCGATCGGTTTATTGTCGGCCCTCGCACGGTCACGCACCCCGACGCCGTACTGCTCGCTCTGGAGGTGAGCGACCCGGCCTCGGTGGCGGCCGCCGTGGCGCAGGCGCAGGACGTCACGATCCTGATCAACAACGCGGGTGCCTCGGTGAACGCGGACTTCCTCGACTCGCCCGTGGACGACGTCCGCCGCGAGTTCGAGACCGCGCGGCATCGACGTCACCGGTCTGCACGTCGGATACGTCGACACGGACCTGACCGCCGGGATCGACGCGCCGAAGTCCACCCCCGAGAGCGTGGCCGCCCAGGCCCTCGACGGCATCGAGTCCGGCGCGTTCGAGGTACTGGCCGACGACATCTCACGTCAGGTCAAGGCGGGGCTGTCGGCCGACCTCGCGGCGCTGTATCCCCAGCTGGCCGCCTGATCAGACCGGCAGCAGGCGGGCGATCAGCGTGCTGAGCTGCTGCGCAGTGCGGCACTCGTGCATCTCGACCAGGTCGGCGTAGGCCGGGGCGGCGGAGTCGCCGGTGCCCCACTGGGGGCGCGGCTCGGGGTTCAACCAGTACACGCGGCGGGCCCGTTCGGCGATCTGCCGTACAGCTGCCAGGTTGGGGTCGCTCATGTTCGTACGGGCGTCCCCGAGCACGAACACGGTCGTCCGCGGGCCCACCGCGTCGCCGTACCGTTCCGCGAACTCGCCCAGCGCGACGCCGTAGTCGCTGCTGCCGTGCCAGCCCGTGAGCCGCGCCTCGGACCGGATACGGGCGCCCAGTCCCTCGGAGTCGGCGGCGCCGTGCACCAACAGCCCCGTCACCTCGTCGATGCGGTTGACGAACGCGAACACCCGCAGCTTGCTGAACTGGTCGTGCAGCGCCTGCACCAGCAGCATCGTGAAGTCCGAGAAGCCGGACACCGAGCCCGACACATCGCACAGCAGCACCAGTTCGGGCCGGACCGGGCGGCGTCGGCGCAGCACCGGCCGCATCGGCACCCCGCCCGTCGACAACGATCCGCGCAGGGTCCGCCGCAGGTCGATGCTGCCCCGCGCGGCACGGCGCCGACGGGCGGCCAGGCGGGTGGCGAGCTTGCGGGCCAGCGGCGAAACGGTCCGACGCAGCTCGGCCAGCCGGTCCCTCCCGGCGTACAGGAAGTCGACCCGGTCGGCGGTGGGCGCAACCGCCCGCCGGGCGATCTCCTCCCGGCCACGCCGCTCGGCGACCCGGCGCCGCGCCTCCGCGGCCACCTGCCCGCGGAAGACCTCGATGCGCCGCCGGATCTCGTCCTCCAGCAGCCGGTCGGTGAAGCCCGCATCACCCGGCCGCGCCCGCACACTGTCGCGGACCCGTGCGAGCAGCGTCTGCGGGCGGATCCGGTCCAGCGTCTGGTACGACGACCAGCCGTCGGACGCCGGTGAACTCCCGTATCCGCCGAAGCCGTCGACGGCCTCGGCCGCAAGCCGGCCCAGCAGCGCGGTGTCGCCCGCGGCGAGGGCTGCCGCAATCCGGTCGCGCAGTTCGTCCCGGTCCGCCGTACCGGCCTGGGGTGCGCCGACGCCGCGCGGGAAGTACAGGTCGAAGACCGGGTCGAACACCTGCCGTTGGCCCGTGGTGTGCAGCAGCGTCGCCGCCAGCCCCTCGCGCAGCAGCTCACGGTCCGCGAGCCCCAGGGCCTCCACCGCCCGGGCCGCGTCCACGGTCTCGCCGGTGCCGACCCGGACGCCGTGCGCGCGGAGCGCGGCGACGAACCCCGTCAGCCGGGACGCGACATCCGACGGCTCGGTTGTCATACGGCGTCCAGGTCCAGCTTGGCCCCCGCCTTGAGGACGTCGTCCTGATGCTTGAGGAGGACGCCCAGGGTGTCCCGTACGACGCTCTCGTCGAGCCTGTCGGCGCCGAGCGCGAGCAGGGTGCGCGCCCAGTCGACGGTCTCGGCGACCGACGGCACCTTCCGCAGGTCCATCGCGCGCAGGGCGCCGACCACCCGGACCACGGACTCGGTCAGCGCCGCGTCGATCCCGGGGACCTTCAGCCGGACGATCCGCCGTTCCAGCTCCTCCTCGGGGAAGCCGATATGGAGGAACAGGCAGCGGCGGCGCAGCGCTTCGGACAGCTCACGGGTCGCGTTGGAGGTGAGGACGACGAAGGGGCGGCGCGTCGCGGTGATCGTGCCCAGCTCCGGGACGGTGACCTGGAAGTCGCTGAGCACCTCCAGGAGCAGACCCTCCACCTCGACGTCCGCCTTGTCGGTCTCGTCGATCAGCAGCACCTTGGGGTCGTCGCCCCGGATGGCGGTCAACAGCGGGCGGGCGAGCAGGAACTCCTCGCTGAAGATGTCCGTGCGGGTCTCGTCCCAGGTCTCGTCGCGGCCGGCGGTGATGCGCAGGAGCTGCTTGGCGTGGTTCCACTCGTACAGCGCCCGTGACTCGTCGACACCCTCGTAGCACTGGAGCCGCACGAGTTGGGCCCCGGCCACCTGTGCGACGGCCTTGGCGAGTTCCGTCTTGCCGACGCCCGCCGGACCCTCCACGAGCAGCGGCTTGCCGAGTCGGTCGGCGAGGAACACGGTCGTGGCGACCGCGGGTGAGGCCAGATAGCCGGTCTCGGCGAGGCGTGCGGAGACATCGTCGACGGACGTGAACAACCGGGCCTCCGGCGGTGCGGTGAATCGGAACCAGCACCTATCTAAGCGCTTGTTCACCCATGCTGTCACGAGGGCTCCCTCGATACACCGATCGGTTTCCTCCGGTGCTGCGACGCGGTAGCCTCGCCGTGTGGCCACGACAGGCAAGGCGTCCCCCCGGAGCGGATGCTCGACGCGGCGGCGGAGCTCTTCTACCGCGACGGCGTCTCCATCGGCGTGGAGGCACTGTGCCGGACTGCCGGTGTCTCCAAGCGGACCCGGGGCACCCGGCGCACACGGTCGCGCGCGACGCCAAGGAGTGGCTGAAGGCGGTCTTCCGTGGCCCAGGCCCAGCTGGGCGGAGCGCGCGATCCGGAGCTGCTGGCCCGCCAGTTGATGCTGGTCTTCGACGGGGCGAGCGCCCGCGCCGGCGCCCGGGTGGAGACGCTGGACGACGGGCTGGCCACGGTCACGGTGACCGCGCTCCTCGAGCGGCGGGCTTGGAGTAGAAAAGGGGCGGCCGCCGCAGCAACCGCCCCTCGTGGTCGCCCCGCTCACGCGGCCACGCCACTGCCCCGACCGCCGGTGCCCGCGGCCCGCGTCGTGCCGTCGCCAGGCTCGTGCCCAGCGTCACCGTCGCCGCGACCCCGACGACCGCCGCCCAGCATCTGCTCGGGGAGCGTACTCGGCGACACCCCCGTACGGGTCACCACAACGAGGCGACCCGACGGCCCGCCCGATGCAATGGACGGGTGACCGCGACCCCGGACGACTGTCTCGCGCGCAACGAGTGGATCTGTGGCGACTATCTGAGCAGCCGCCGCGAGATCCTCCTCGACGCAGTGGTCCAGCATGTGCAGCTGACGTCGGTCTCGGTTCTCATCGGCCTGGCCATCGCCCTGCCGCTGGCGGTGCTGGGGCGACGGTGGGGCTGGGCGGCCGGGCCCGTCCTCGCCGTGACCACGATCCTGTACACGATCCCGTCCCTTGCCATGTTCTCGCTGCTGCTGCCGCTGTACGGGCTGTCCTCGACGCTCGTGGTGGCCGGGCTCGTGCTGTACTCGCTGACCCTGCTCGTGCGCAACATCCTCGCCGGTCTGCGGGCGGTCCCCGAGGACACCCGGCAGGCGGCCCGCGGGATGGGCTACGGCCCCGTCCGGCAGCTGCTCACCGTCGAACTGCCGCTCGCCCTGCCCGCCGCGATGGCCGGACTGCGCATCGCCACCGTTTCCGCGGTGTCGCTCGTGACGGTGGGCGCGATCGTGGGCTTCGGTGGACTCGGAAATCTGATCTACTCCGGAATGAACACGTACTTCAAGGCGCAGGTGCTGACGGCGTCGGTGCTGTGTGTGGTGATCGCCGTCGTCGCGGACCTGCTTCTGCTGGGCGTCCAGCGACTGATCACGCCGTGGACGAGGGCCCGTCCATGAGTACGCTCGCCGACACCTGGGCCTGGCTCACCGACCCCGCGCACTGGTCGGGCGCCGAGGGTGTCTGGCACCGGCTGCTGCAGCACCTCGTCCTCACCGTCGTCTGCCTGGTCGTCAGCTGCCTTGTCGCCCTGCCCGTCGCCCTCGTCCTCGGCCACCTGGGCAAGGGCGGCGCGCTCGCCGTCAACATCTCCAACGTCGGCCGCGCGGTCCCCACCTTCGCGGTTCTGGTGCTCCTGCTGCTGACCCCGATCGGCAAGTGGGGCGAGGGGCCGACAGTCGTCGCCCTGGTGCTGTTCGCCGTACCGCCGCTGCTCACCAACGCGTACGTCGGGATGCGGGAGGTCGACCGCAGCACCGTGCAGGCGGCACGGGGCATGGGGATGACCGGCCGACAGGTGATGTTTCACGTGGAACTGCCCCTTTCGCTCCCGATGATCCTGAACGGCGTGCGGATCGCCGCCGTCCAGCTCGTCGCCACGGCCACGATCGCCGCGCTGGCGGGCGGGGGAGGGCTGGGCCGGATCATCACCGCAGGATTCAACCTGGCCAGTACGCCGCAGGTGGTGGCCGGTGCCGTGCTCGTCGCCGGGTTCGCGCTGATCGTCGAGGGCGTCTTCGAGATCGCCGAGCGGCTGGCACCGGCGTGGGCGAGGGGTTCGGGATGAGATGCCGTACCACCCTGGTGGCCGTTCTGCTTCTGCTCCCGACCGCCTGCGCCACCGGCCCGTCCCTGGAGAACCAGGGCGAGGTGACCGCACCGCCCGGCGACAGCCGGCATCTGACCGTCGGCTCCGCCGGATTCACCGAGAGCGACCTGCTCGCCCAGATGTACGCCCTGCTGCTGAACCAGGCCGGTTACCAGACCTCGCTCCTCACCGTCGCCAACCGCGAACTGTACGAACCGGCCCTCGAATCCGGCCAGATCGACGTGGTCCCGGAGTACGCGGCCACCTTCGCCGACTGGCTCAACGCCAAGGCCAACGGGGCCGACGCCCCGCCGGTCGGCTCACCCGACCTCGACGCCACCATGACAGCACTGCGCCGCCTCGCCACGCCCCGCGGTCTGAGCGTCCTCGACCCCGGCCGGGCCGTCGACCAGAACGCCTTCGCGGTGAGCGCCTCCTACGCCCGACGCCACGACCTCAGGACGCTCAGCGACCTCGGCGCCTCCGGCCTCCGGGTACGCCTCGCCGCCGGCGACGAATGCGTCCAACGCCCCTACTGCGCACCGGGGTTGAAGAAGACCTACGGCATCGACATCATCGCCGTCGACCCCAAGGGCGTCGGCACCACCCAGGCCAAACGGGCGGTGCAGAGCGGCCAGGACCAGATGGTGCTGACCACCACGACCGACGCCACCCTCGACGAGTTCGGCCTGGTCCTCCTCGCCGACGACAAGCACCTCCAGAACGCCGACTACGTCGTCCCCGTCGTCAACCGCTCCCACGCGGGCGGCCCCGGCCCCACCAAGGCCCTCGACAGGCTCAACGACGTCCTCACCACCGCCGATCTGGCGTCCATGAACCAACAGGTCGACAGCTGGCGCCGACTGGCGACGGACGTGGCCCGGACATATCTGGAGGACAAGGGGCTGCTCAAGTAGGCGGGCCGGCACCGGTCGGTCAGGCGTCGGCCACCGAGTCGAACGTCACCTGACCTCGCGACACGCCCAACGCGTCCGCGTCCACCAAGCGTCGCAGTGCCTCGTGCAGCTTGGCCGGGGTCAGCACACCGAGGAAGCGGGCGCCGTCCAGGACCGCGACCCAGCCGGCGTCGTGCTGGAGCATCACGCCGAAGGCCTGCTTGAGCGGTGCGCCCACGGGAACCCAGGCGTTCATCCGGTGCGCGAGGTCGCCGACCGTACCACCCGCCCCGAGCTCGTCGATCCCGGCCCAGCCGTGCAGATCGCCGTGCGCGTCCAGGACCACCGCCCAGCGCGCGCCCTCCGAGCGCAGCCGGTCGGCGGCCTGCCCGGCCGGCTCGTACAGCCGGGCGATCGGCGGCTGTTCCAGGTCGCCGGGCTCGATCGCGGTCACCGACAGCCGCTTCAGCCCCCGGTCGGCGCCGACGAACTCCGCGACGTACGGCGACGCCGGCGTGCCCAGCACCGCTCCGGGCGTGTCGAACTGCTCGATGCGCCCCTGCCCGTACACGGCGATCCGGTCGCCGAGCCGCACCGCCTCCTCGATGTCGTGCGTCACCAGCAGCACCGTCTTGCGCACCGCCGCCTGCATCCGCAGAAACTCGTCCTGCAGCTGCTCCCGCACGACCGGATCGACCGCGCCGAACGGCTCGTCCATCAGCAGCACCGGCGGATCGGCGGCCAACGCCCGTGCCACGCCGACCCGCTGGCGCTGACCGCCCGACAACTGGTGCGGATAGCGCGGGCCGTACGTATGGGGATCCAGCCCCACCAGATCGAGGAGCTCGGCGGCGCGGGCCCGCGCCCTGGCCCGCTTCCAGCCGAGCAGTGCGGGCACGGTCGCCGTGTTGTCGAGGATCGTGCGGTGCGGGAACAGGCCCACCTGCTGGATGACGTAGCCGATCCGCCGCCGCAGCAGTACCGGGTCGACGGTGGCGATGTCCTCGCCACCGACGAGGATCCGGCCCGAGGTCGGTTCGATGAGCCGGTTGACCATCATCATGGTCGTCGTCTTGCCGCACCCGGACGGGCCGACGAGCGTCACGAGCTCGCCCTCGGACACCTCGAAGGACAGTCCGTCCACGGCCGTCGTCCCGTCCGGATACCGCTTGGTGACCTGCTCGAACCGGATCATGACCTCACGCTAACGGCGCTGCCCGGCGCCCGCTCACCGACGGCGTCCCACTGGTTGGTGAACGGTCCATTCCGATTTTGAACTGTTTCAATCCGCTCCTGGCCAGGGCGGGGCGCTGGGGCGTTCTGTTTGATTCTGGTGGCAACTCCCGCTGCTGGTGGCATGGACAGTGGCCACGGTCGCCACTACCTTCAACCGCCGATCGACTGAATCGATACAACTCCGACCGGCCGAAGGGACACGGCATGAACGACGGAGTAGGCGGCACCCCCCGCGACGGAGTGCGGCGCAGAACGGTCCTCACCACGGCACTGGGCGCCGTCCCCGCGGCGATCGCCGGTGGCGTCGCAGGCGGGGGCGCGGTATCGGCCGTTCCCGCCGACGCCCCCGCCTCCGACCGCACCTCGGTCACGGGGCTGACGGTCGAGCACCGGACGAACCCGCTCGGCATCGACGCCGACGTCCCGAGGTTCGGCTGGCGCATGGCCTCCGCAGCCCGCGGCCGGCGCCAGTCGGCGTACCGCATCCTTGTCGCGACCTCGGCCGAACGCCTGCGGCGCGGCCGCGCGGACGTCTGGGACAGCGGCCGCGTCACCTCGGCCGACTCGGTCGCCGTGCGCTACGCGGGCCCCGCCCTGCACGCCTCCACCCGCTACCACTGGACGGTGAAGGTCTGGGACGAGACCGGCCGCGCCGTCCCCGCCGCCCCGACCGCCCACTTCGAGACCGGCCTGCTCAGCACCGACGGCATCGCAGGCTGGAACGGCGCCCGGTGGATCACCATGGCGGGCAAGCAGCCCAACAGCCCCGGCGCCCCGCTGCTGCGCCGGCAGACCCGGCTGACAGGGCGTCACGTACGCGACGCCCGGCTCTACCTCTCCGCCCTCGGTGTGTACGACGCCTACGTCAACGGCCACCGGGTCGCCGTGCCGCAGGGCGACGGCACCACCCACGAGCTGCTGACGCCGGGCTGGACCAACTACGACAGCACCGTCAACTACTTCACCTACGACGTCACGGACCTGGTCGCGGGGGAGCGGCACCAGGGGCACGTCACCCTCGCGGCCGTCCTCGGCAACGGCTGGTACAACGGCCGTGTCTCCGACAACAGCACCTACTACTCCGCCGACGGCAACCGCCTGGCCCTCAAGGCCAAGCTCCTCGTCCGGTACGCCGACGGATCCGAGCAGACGATCGTCACCGCACCCGGCGACGACTGGAAGGCCACGGACACCGGCCCCTACCGCGCCGACGACATCTACGACGGCCAGACCTACGACGCCCGCAGGGAACTCCCGGGCTGGACGGCGAACGGCTTCGACGCCGCTGACTGGGCGGGCGTGACCGAGCACGACTTCACCTCCAGGTTCCCCGACGCGAAGCTGGTCGCCTACCCCGGCGAGAGCGCCCGCCTGATGCCCGAGTGGGACCGCAGGCCGCGCTCCATCACCGTGTACACCGGCGTGTCCGGCCAGGACGGCAGCCCCAACGGCAAGGGCCGCATCGTCGTCGACCCCGCCCGCACGGTCACCGACCCGGCCACCGCGGCCACCGCTGCCGTGACCCTGCACCCCGGCGACACCGCCGTGATCGACCTCGGCCAGAACATGGTCGGCGTACCCCGCTACACCCTGCGCGGCCCGGCGGGCGCCCAAGTCGCCTGCAAACCCGGCGAGATGCTCAACGACGACAGCGCCGGAGCGGACGGCCCCGTCGGCTCGGTCTACCGGGCCAACCTCCGCACCGCCAAGGCCACCAGCACGTACATCCTCAAGGGCGACCCCGATGGCGAGACCCACCAGGACTCGCTGACCTTCTACGGCTTCCGCTACGTCTCCGTCACCGCGACCGACACCGTCACCCTCACCGAGTTCACCGGCAGGGTCGCCACCTCCGCCCTCCGCGACATCGGGACGATCACCACCGACGACGCCGACGTCAACCAGCTGATCAGCAACGTCCGTTGGGGCCAGCGCGGCAACTACCTGTGGGTCCCCACCGACTGCCCGCAGCGTGACGAACGCTGCGGCTGGACCGGCGACACCCAGCTCTTCTCCAACACCGGCCTCTACAACGCCGACGCGGTGAACTTCCTCAGCCACTTCCAGGACACCCTGATCGACTCGCAGCGGACCTACGGCGCGGACGGCGCCCAGTTCACCTGGATCGCACCCGGCGCCCGCTACAACGAGCCGATTCCGGCGAGCGGTTGGGCCGACTGCGGGGTGGTCGTCCCGTGGACGATCTGGCAGATGTCCGGCGACACCACCGTCATCGACCGCAGCTGGGCCGCGATGCAGAAGTACATGGACTGGATCCGGCAGCGCACCGGCGACAGCTACGCAGGACAGGGCGCGATCTTCGGCGACTGGCTGGCCTTTCAGGACACCAGCACCCAGTTCATGAGCGACGTGTACTACGGCTACAGCGCCCGGCTCATGGCGGACATGGCGCGTGCCACCGGCCGCGACGCCGAGTTCCGTGCGTACGAGGAGCTCTTCTCCCGGATCAAGCGGGCGTTCGTCGCCAAGTACCTCGCCACCGACGCGACCACGGGCGAGGTCACCGTCCGTTCCAGCCTGGGCGAGGCACCGCCGTGGATCGGAGGCAAGCCCGAGGACAACAGCCAGACAGCCCTGCTCTGGGTCCTCAAGCTCCGCCTCTACGACACGGAGGCCCAGCGCCGCCGACTCGTCGCCCTCCTCGCCGAGAACATCGGCAACGACGAGGCCTACAAGGAGGCCCACCCCGACAGCACGCGCGTGAAGTACGCGGAGAACACCCTCTCCGTCGGCTTTCTCGGCGTGAACGTCCTCGCCCCCGTGCTCACCGACGAGGGCCGCGTCGACCTGGCGTACAAGCTGCTGCACCAGGACGCCATGCCGTCCTGGCTGTACTCGGTGAGAAACGGCGCGACCACGATCTGGGAGCGCTGGAACTCCTACTCGAAGGAGGACGGCTTCGGCCCGGTCGACATGAACTCGTTCAACCACTACTCCTACGGCGCGATCATGGAGTGGATGTACGAGAGCATGGCCGGCATCGCCAAGGACCCGGCCCACCCCGGCTTCCGGCACTTCTTCCTCAGGCCTCACCTCGACGCGACCGGCAAGGTCACGCGGGTGGCCGGGTCGCATCTCTCGCCGTACGGCGAGATCGTCAGCGAGTGGCAGGCGGACGGCCGCAGGCTGACCTACCGGGCCGCGGTGCCCGCGAACACGACCGCGACCCTCCGCATCCCCACCACCGACCCGTCGACGGTCCGCCAGGGCCGGACACCCCTCTCCCGGGTGGAGGGCGTGAAGTACCTGGGCTTCGCGGACGGCACCGCCTCCTACCGACTCCCGTCCGGCCGCTACGACGTGACGTCCGCGCTCGCCTGACCGCCCACCAGCACCACCTCCAGGGTGCGCGGACCGTGCACCCCCTCGACCCGGTCCAGCTCGATGTCGCTGGTCGCCGACGGACCGGAGATCCACGTCAACGGGCGGGCCGGGTCGAGGCGTTCGAGGGCCTGCGGGACGGAGGAGACGACCTGGTCCGGGACCCGCACCACACAGATGTGGTGGTCGGGGACGAGGGTGATGCGGCGGCGGCCCTGGTCGGGGGAGCCGTCGAGGACGATGGTGCCGGTCTCGGCGACAGCCACCGCACACGCCGTGACCACGCTGTCGACCTGGTCCAGTTCGTGCGGGGTGCTCTCCGCCCGGTCCGGGATCCGCTCGGCGTCGCTCGCCGCGAGCCACTCCACCTCCAGGCCCGGCGGCACGAGCACCGTCTTCGAGCCTCGCGCGGCGAGCATCCCGGCGATCGTCGCCGCGAGATCGGCGGGAGTGCAGCGGTGCACGATCGCCCGGTAGTCGGCCAGGTTCTCGGCCAGCAGATCCACGGTCTCCTCGACACTCCGGTCGCCGTGCGCGTGCAGATAGTCGCGGGCAATGGCCTGCTCGTACTGGGGGTCCCTCCCAGGCCGTTCAGGCACTGGGGGAGTGTCGTCCTGTCGTGCGGCCGCCAGTGCCCGTTGTACCCGGCCCAGGATCCGTTCCCTGCTGCTCACTTCGCGCCGTCCTTCCCGCCGTTAGTCCGCTGCCACCAGTCCCGGAACGGCTCCTTGGGCACCGTCGGCAGATCCCGGGTCCCGCTCCACGCCTTGCCCGGGCCGGGGAGCGACCGCGGATGCAGGCGGCGGGTGCGCGAGGCGAGCCGCTGGCCGGTGCGCAGGACACCCGGATGGCTGAACGCCCAGCGCGCCGCCCGCATCGCGGCCCGCTCGGCGGCATGGCCCTTCGCGGGCTTCAGCACCACCTTGTTGCCCTGCCGCGTCACCTGACCACCCTCCACGACCCGCTCCCGCAGATGCACCAGCACCTCGGGGATGTCGATGGCCACGGGGCACACGTCGTAGCAGGCGCCGCACAGCGAGGACGCGTACGGCAGTGAGGCGTCGATCTCGGATGCCGTGCCCCGGAGCTGCGGGCTGAGGATCGCGCCGATGGGGCCCGGGTAGACCGAGCCGTACGCATGGCCGCCCGCCCGCTCGTACACCGGGCACACGTTGAGACACGCCGAGCAGCGGATGCACCGCAGGGCCTGGCGACCGACCTCGTCGGCGAGCGTGTCGGTGCGGCCGTTGTCGAGCAGGACCAAGTGGAAGTTCGCAGGCCCGTCCTCGTCCGTCGTACCCGTCCACATCGACGTGTACGGGTTCATGCGCTCGGCCGTCGACGAGCGGGGGAGTGTCTGCAGGAACACCTCCAGGTCCCGCCACGTGGGCACGATCTTCTCGATGCCGACGACCGAGATCAGCGTTTCGGGCAGGGTCAGGCACATCCGCCCGTTGCCCTCGGACTCCACGACCACCAGCGTGCCGGTCTCGGCGACCATGAAGTTGGCGCCGGAGATGCCGACCTTGGCCCGCAGGAACTTCTCGCGGAGGTGGAGGCGGGCCGCCTCGGCGAGTTCGGCGGGTGTGTCGGTCAGGCCTTCCGGAGCAGGGCGGCCCCACTCGCTCATCTCCTTGCGGAAGATGTCCCGGATCTCGCCCCGGTTGCGATGGATCGCCGGGACGAGGATGTGCGAAGGCCGGTCCTTGCCCAACTGCACGATCAACTCGGCGAGATCGGTCTCGTAGGCGTGGATGCCCTCTTCGAGAAGGGCCTCGTTGAGCCCGATCTCCTGAGTGGCCATCGACTTGACCTTGACGACCTCCGACTCACCGGTCGCCTTGACGAGGTCCGCCACGATCCGGTTGGCCTCGTCGGCGTCCGCGGCCCAGTGGACGGTGCCGCCCGCCGCCGTCACCGACTCCTCCAACTGCACGAGGTATCGGTCGAGATGACGGAGCGTGTGGTCCTTGATCCGCTTCCCGGCCTCCCGCAGCGCCGCCCAGTCGGACACCTCCGCGACGGCCTTCGCACGCTTGGCGCGGATGGTGTGCGTGGCGTGTCGCAGATTGCCGCGCAGGGTCGGGTCGTGCACGGCCTCGTGCGCGGCCTTCGGAAAGGCCGGCATCCCCACGAACGTTCCGCTCATACGGCCGGTTCCTCCTCCGTGCTCGCCAGGATCTCTGCGATGTGCACCGGCCGCATGCCGGTCCGCAGCCGGGCCATCGTGCCGCCGATGTGCATCAGACAGGAGTTGTCGGCCGCGCACAGCACCTCGGCCCCCGTCGACTCGGCGTTGCGCACCTTGTCGGCGCCCATCGCCGCCGAGACGTCGGAGTTCTTCAACGCGAACGTGCCGCCGAACCCGCAGCACTCCTCCGCTCCGGGCAGCTCCACCAGCTCCAGCCCCTGCACGGCCTGGAGCAGCCGTCGCGGCCGGTCGCCGAGTCCCAGCCCGCGCAGCCCGTGGCAGGTCGGGTGATAGGTCACCTTGTGCGGGTAGTACGCCCCCACGTCCGTCACGCCGAGCACGTCCACCAGGAACTCCGTCAGCTCGTACGTCTTCGGCACCACGGGCGCCAGCGTGGCGGAGAGGGTGTCCCCCCGCCCCTCGGCTCGCGCCCGCTCACCCATCCGCGGATACAGCTCCCGCACCATCGCCCCGCACGACCCGGACGGCGTGACGATCGCCTCGTACTCCCCGAAGACATCGGAGAAATGCCGGGCGAGCGGCTCGGCCTCGTGCCGGTATCCGGTGTTGTAGTGCGCCTGCCCGCAGCAGGTCTGCGCCATCGGGAAGTCGACCTCGACGCCCAGCCTGGTCAGCAGTTTCACCACGGCGCGCCCGGTGTCCGGATAGAGCGTGTCGTTGACACAGGTCAGGAACAGGGCGACACGCATCGCGGCTCCTTGTGATCGATCATCGGATGAGTGCAGGGTAGTGCGGGCGCGCGGCCCGGGGGGAGACCCCGCTCACCGTCGGGTGAGCCGGGCCTCCGCCTCGTCCCAGCGTGCCGTGTCCCCCCGCGGCTCGTAGCGCGTCAACGGCTGCGTACGGGTGAGCAGTCGCCGCCCGTCCGTGAGGTCCCCGACCAGCCCATGGGCCCGGGCCTGGACGAGGACGTTCCCGAGGGCGGCGGCCTCGGTCGGGCCGGCCACCACCGGCAGCCCGCAGGCGTCGGCGGTCAGCTGGCACAGCAGGGCGTTGCGCGTGCCGCCCCCGACGACGTGCACGACGTCGACCGGGTGGTCGGCCAGCCGCTGCGCCTCCGCGATCGCCCTGCGGTGCGCGAGGGCGAGCGAGTCGAGGATGCAGCGCGTGATCTCGGCGGGCGACTCGGGCACCGGCTGCCCCGAGGCGCGGCACGCCTCGGCGATCCGCTCCGGCATCCGGCCCGGCGCGAGAAACGCCGCGTCGCCCGCGTCCACGACCGACCGCAGCGTCGGTACCCGGGACGCGTCGAGCAGCAGCTCGCCCAGGTCCGGGTCCCCCCAGGCCCGTACGCACTCCTGGAGCAGCCACAGCCCCATGATGTTCCGCAGATAGCGGACCGTGCCGTCCAGCCCCAGCTCGTTGGTGAAGTTGGCGGCCCGGCTCTCCTCGCTCAGCACGGGGGCATCGAGCTCCAGCCCGGCCAGCGACCACGTGCCGGTACAGATGTACGCGAACCGTTCACACCCGGCCGGCACGGCGGCCACCGCGGACGCGGTGTCGTGCGACCCGACGGTCGTCACCGGCACCGGCCCGCTCAGCCCCGTCTCCTCCAGCACCTCGGCCCGCAGCACACCCGCCGGATCACCGGGCTGTCGCAGCGGCGCGAACAGCCCCAGGTCGATACCGAGCCGCGCGGCGATGTCGTACGACCAGTCACGTGTCCGGGGATCGATCAGCTGGGTGGTGGAGGCGTTGGTGAGCTCGGTGCCCTGCTCGCCCGTGAGCCAGTACGCCAGCAGATCGGGGATGAGCAACAGCCGCCGGGCATGAGCCAGTTGGGCCGATTCCTGCGCTGCCGTCAGCTGGTACAGCGTGTTGAAGGGGGCGTACTGCAACCCGGTCGCCGCGTACAGCTCCTGCGCCGGGACGGTCGCCCACACCTTCTCCGCGACCCCCTCGGTACGGGAGTCCCGGTAGTGCACGGGGTTGCCGAGCAGTGCCCCGTCCGCGTCCAGCAGGCCGTAGTCCACGGCCCAGCTGTCGATACCGACGGAGTCGACCTGCCCGGCCGCCCGCAGCCCGTCCAGCACCCCGGCATACAGACCGAGCACGTCCCAGCGCAGCCCTTCCGGTACCCGGACGGGCCGGTTGGGGAAGCGGTGCGCCTCGGTCAGCTCCAGGCTGTCCGGGCCGACGCGGCCGACCATGACCCGCCCGCTGGACGCGCCCAGGTCGACCGCGGCGTACGACTTCACGCCCGCGCTCATCGCAGGAAGGCGGCCGCGACGCCGGCGTCGACCGGAATGTGCAGCCCGGTGGTGTGGGTCAGGTCCCCACCGGTCAGCGCGAAGACGGCGTTCGCGACATGGTCCGGGAGCACCTCGCGCTTGAGGATGGTCCGCTGGGCGTAGAACTCGCCGAGCTTCTCCTCCTCCACGCCGTACACGGCGGCCCGCTGGGCACCCCAGCCACCGGCGAAGATCCCGGACCCGCGCACCACACCGTCCGGGTTGACCCCGTTGACGCGGATGCCGTGCTCGCCGAGTTCGGCGGCCAGCAGCCGCACCTGGTGGGCCTGGTCGGCCTTGGTGGCGGAGTAGGCGATGTTGTTCGGCCCGGCGAAGACGGCGTTCTTCGAGGCGATGTAGACGATGTCACCACCCAGCCCCTGAGCGATCATCACCCGGGCGGCTTCCCTCGACACGAGGAAGGAACCGCGCGCCATGATGTCGTGCTGGAGGTCCCAGTCCTTGGCCGAGGTTTCCAGCAGCGGCTTGGAGATGGAGATCCCGGCGTTGTTGACGACCAGATCAACCCCACCGAAGGCCAGCACGGCCGCCTTGAAGGCGTCGGCGATCTGCTCCTCGGACGTCACGTCGACGGTCACAGGGACAGCCTTGTCAGGACCGCCGAGCTCCTCGGCGACAGCCTGGGCGTTCTCGGCGTTGAGGTCGGCGACGACCACACACGCACCCTCGGCGACGAGCCGGTGCGCGATGGCCTTCCCGATCCCACTGCCCGCCCCGGTCACCAGCGCGACCCGCGTCGCGAGCGGCTTGGGCTTCGGCATCCGCTGGAGCTTGGCCTCTTCGAGGGCCCAGTACTCGATGCGGAACTTCTCCGACTCCTCGATGGGCGCGTACGTCGAGACGGCCTCGGCCCCACGCATCACATTGATGGCGTTGACGTAGAACTCGCCCGCGACCCGGGCGGTCTGCTTGTCCTTGCCGAAGGAGAACATGCCGACACCCGGGACCAGCACGATCGCCGGGTCGGCGCCGCGCATGGCGGGGGAGTCGGGCAGGGCGTGCCGCTGGTAGTAGGCGGCGTACTCCTCGCGGTACTCGGCGTGCAGCTCCTTGAGCCGGGCGATGGCCTCGTCCAGCGGAGCGGTGGGCGGCAGGTCCAGGACGAGCGGCCGCACCTTCGTACGGAGGAAGTGGTCCGGGCACGAGGTGCCCAGGGCCGCGAGACGCGGGTGCTCGGCGCTCGCGAGGAAGTCGAGGACGACCTCGGAGTCGGTGAAGTGACCGACCTGCGGACGGTCCTGGGAGGCGATGGCGCGGATCACCGGTGCCAGCGCCGCGGCACGCTCCCGGCGCTCGCCGGCGCCCAGCGCCGCGTAGCCCTCGATCACCGGCCCGAAGGGCTCCGGCTTCCCACGCTCGGCGAGAAACGCTTCCGCGGTCCGGATGATGTGCAGCGAGTTCCGCTCACACTCCTCGGAGGTGTCCCCCCAGGCGGTGATCCCATGCCCGCCGAGGATGCACCCGATGGCCTGCGGGTTGGCCTCCTTGACCGCGGCGATGTCGAGCCCCAGCTGGAACCCGGGCCGCCGCCACGGCACCCACACCACGGTGTCACCGAAACACTCGGCGGTCAGCTTCTCGCCGTCGGCGGCACAGGCCAGCGCGATACCGGAGTCGGGATGCAGATGATCGACGTGCGCGGCCTCGACGAGCCCATGCATGGCGGTGTCGATGGAGGGAGCCGCCCCGCCCTTGCCGTGCAGGCAGTAGTCGAAGGCGGCGACCATCTCGTCCTCACGCTCGACGCCCGGGTAGACGTCGACGAGCGCCCGCATACGGTCCAGCCGCAACACGGCCAGCCCACCCTCGGTGAGCGTACCGAGGTCGCCCCCGGACCCCTTGACCCACATCAGCTCGACGTCACCACCGGTGACAAGGTCGGTGTCGGTGCCCTTCGCGGAGGCGTTGCCGCCGGCGTAGTTGGTGTTACGGGGATCGGAGCCGAGCCGATGCGATCGAGCGAGGAGGGCGGCGGCTTCGGGATGGGTTGCCATGAACTTTCAGTCCTTACCAGAGAGGGGGAGTGCACTTACCTAGGGGCGCGGGGCTGTGTTGAATTTGCGGCTACCGCCGCGTGGGCGCGACCAGCCACAACGGACCCGCAGTCCACGACGAAACAGATCCCGGCAGACGCTTACGCGCCCCAGCCGGCCTGCTGCCCACCGACCCGCTCCTCAGCGATCTTCTCGGCCCACCCGGACCGGGCATACGCACCCATGGGGTCAGCGTCCAGCCCCATCTCCGCACGCACCTCGGCAAGCAGCGGCCGCACATCCGTGTTGTACGCGTCCATCAGCACGGCGTTGGCGCCCAACACATCCCCCGCCCGCTGCGCAGCACCCAGCGCGTCCCGATCCACGAGCAGCGCCTTCGCCGTGGCCTCCTGCACATTCATCACCGACCGGATGATCGCCGGAATCTTGGCCTCGATGTTGTGGCACTGGTCGAGCATGAACGCGACCTCGGGCGAGAACCCACCCCCACGCACCACCTCGTACATGATCCGGAACAACTGGAACGGATCCGCGGCCCCGACCATGAGGTCATCGTCCGCATAGAACCGCGAGTTGAAGTCGAACCCCCCGAGCTTCCCCTCCCGCAGCAGCGTCGCGACGATGAACTCGATGTTGGTCCCGGGCGCGTGATGACCCGTGTCGACAACGACCTGCGCCTTCTCCCCGAGCTTCAGACAGTGCGCGTACGCCGTCCCCCAGTCCGGCACATCCGTCGTGTAGAACGCCGGCTCGAAGAACTTGTACTCCAGCAGCATCCGCTGCCCGTCCCCCAGCCGCTCGTACACCTCGGCCAGGCCCTCCGCCAGCCGGTCCTGCCGCGCCCGGATGTCGTCCTGCCCGGGATAGTTGGTCCCGTCGGCGAACCACAGCTTCAGGTCCGTGGACCCCGTCGCGTCCATGATGTCGACGCACTCGAGCAGGTGGTCCACTGCCTTCCTGCGCACCGCCGCATCCGGATGGCAGATGCTGCCCAGCTTGTAGTCGTCGTCCTGGAAGGTGTTGGAGTTGATCGCTCCCAGCTTCACACCGCGATCCTCGGCGTACTTCGCCAGCGCCCCGTAGTCGTCCACCTTGTCCCAGGGGATGTGCAGGGCAACCGTCGGCGCCACACCGGTGAACGCGTGCACCTGCGCCGCGTCGTCCAGCTTCTCCTGCGGCGTCCGCGGAACACCGGACTGCGCGAACACCTTGAACCGCGTCCCCGAGTTCCCGTACGCCCACGACGGCGTTTCGACTGCCTGCGTCTTGAGTGCGGCCTTCACCGCGGCGAGCTCGGTCACTGAGGGCTCCTGTGACGTCGGGTCGGAAAGTCAATTGAACGGCTTCGTTGTGAAACGATTCAAGACGGGAACGTATGAGCCCTCCGGAGGGGTGTCAAGCCCTGCGGCCAAGGGTGTTTCTCGTGACCCGGTCGTGACCTTCGTTCATCGAAACTTTTTCGACACGGACCCATTGACGTGACATGCGCTCCATGCCTAACGTCCCGGCAACCAAGTTGAAACCTTTCACGACGCCGAGAGGGCCGTCCCGCCGGCGTCGTCGAGGAGCCCCCATGACCCACCCGTCCACCACGGGTCCGGCCCCGGTTCTTGCGCTCAGGGACATCTCGAAGTCCTTCGGCGCGGTCCGCGCCCTGCGGGACGTCTCCCTGGAGCTGTTCCCCGGGGAGGTGCACGCCCTCGCCGGGGAGAACGGCGCGGGCAAGTCGACCCTGATCAAGACGCTCGCCGGAGTGCACCGGCCGGACGCCGGCCAGGTGCTGCTCGACGGTCAGCCGGTCGTCTTCCACGGCCCCGGCGACGCCCGCGACGCCGGCATCGCCGTGATCTACCAGGAGCCGACCCTCTTCCCCGACCTGTCGATCGCCGAGAACATCTTCATGGGCCGCCAGCCGCGCCGCGCCCTCGGCCGCATCGACCACAAGGCCACCCACGCCGCGACCCTCGCCCTGATGCAGCGCCTCGGCGTCGAACTCGACCCCGACCGCCCCGCGCGCGGCCTGTCCATCGCCGACCAGCAGATCGTCGAGATCGCCAAGGCGCTCTCCTTCGACGCCCGCGTTCTGATCATGGACGAGCCGACCGCCGCCCTCACCGGCAGCGAGGTCGCCCGCCTCTTCGGCGTGGTCCACACCCTGCGCGAACAGGGCGCAGCGGTGCTCTTCATCTCGCACCGCCTCGAGGAGATCTTCCAGATCTGCCGGCGGGTGACCACCCTGCGCGACGGCGCCTGGATCTCCAGCGAGCTCCTCGACGGCATGACGGAGGACGACCTCGTTCGCCGCATGGTCGGCCGCGACCTCGACGAGCTCTACCCCAAGCAGGACGTGCAGCCGGGCGAGGTCGCCCTGAGCGTGCGCCGGCTGACCCGGGAGGGCGTCTTCACGGACGTCTCCTTCGACGTACGGCGTGGCGAGATCGTCGGCCTCGCGGGGCTTGTCGGCGCGGGCCGTACGGAGGTCGCGCGGGCCGTGTTCGGCATCGACCGCTGGGACGCCGGTGAGGTCGAACTGGACGGGCGGAAGCTGATCAACGGCGCCCCCTCCACCGCGATGGCCGCCGGCCTCGCGCTCGTCCCCGAGGACCGGCGCGCCCAGGGCCTGGTGATGGACATGTCCATCGAACGCAACATCGGCCTGACCGGACTTCGTACGACGGTGAAGGCCGGCTTGATGGACCGCGGCGCCGAACGCAGCCGGTCCCTGGACTGGGCCGTCAAGCTCCAGGTCAAGTACGCCCGGATCGCCGACACCGTCGGCACGCTGTCCGGCGGCAACCAGCAGAAGGTCGTCCTGGCCAAGTGGCTCGCCACACGGCCCAAGGTGTTGATCGTGGACGAGCCGACCCGCGGCATCGACGTCGGAACCAAGGCCGAGGTGCACCGGCTGCTGAGCGAACTGGCCGCCGACGGTGTGGCCGTCCTGATGATCTCCTCCGACCTGCCCGAGATCCTCGGCATGGCCGACCGCGTGCTGGTGATGCACGAGGGCCGGCTCACCGCCGAGATCCCACGCTCCGACGCCACCGAGGAATCCGTGATGGCCGCAGCCACCGGGAGGGCCGCCGCATGACGGTGATCACCCCGAACAAAGCCCCCGTCGCCGAGGTGCCCAAGTCCAGCGGCACCCGCCTCGTCGACCGCGTCTTCAAGATGCGCGAACTCGCCATCCTGGCCGTCTTCGTGGTGATGATCGTCATCACCCAGCTGGGCAACAGCGAGTTCCTCACCGAGCAGGGCATCAAGGACCTGCTGCTGAACGCGACCATCCTGGTGCTGGTGGCCGTCGGACAGTCGCTCGTCGTCATCACCCGCAACGTCGACCTGTCGGTCGGATCGACGCTCGGCATCAGCGCCTTCGCCGCAGGTACGTATCTCCAGGGTGGCGGCAACTCGATGGTCGCCATCCTCCTGGCAGTCCTGATGGGCATCGGCTTCGGTCTGCTGAACGGCCTGCTCGTCAGCCTCGGCCAGGTGCCCGCGCTCGTCGTGACGCTCGGCACGCTCTACATCATCCGCGGCATCGACTCCATCTGGGTCGGCTCCCGCCAGATCACGGCGGCCGACCTGCCGGACGGCTTCGTCGACTTCGGCTCCGGCGGCATCCTTGCCGTGCCGTGGCTGGCGCTGATCGCCCTCGCCGTCCTGGTGGCGACGGCGTACTACCTCAAGCACTTCGGCAGCGGCCGCGAGCTGTACGCCCTCGGCTCCAACCCCGAGGCCGCCCGCCTCGCCGGCATCCCGGTCCGCAAGCGGATCCTCGCCGCGTACACCTTCTGCGGTGCCCTCGCCGGGCTCGCGGGCGCGCTGTACCTGGCCCGGTTCGGCAACGTCGACTCCGGCACCGGCAACGGCTACGAACTCACCGTCGTCAGCGCGGTCGTGGTCGGCGGCGTCGTCTTCACCGGCGGCTCCGGCAGCGTCTACGGCGCGGCCCTCGGCGCGCTGCTGCTGACCTCCATCAACAGCGTGCTGCCCGCGCTCGGCGTCAGCTCCGTGTGGGTGCTCGCGATCAACGGCATCCTGCTCATCCTCGCCATCGCCGTGGACCGTGTGGTCGCTCTGCGGGTGGCGTCGGCCCTGAAGAAGAGGAACGCCCGCCATGCCTGAGTCCTTGACGCGCGCCGTCCGCTGGGACACGGTCGTCGGCGCCCTCCTGATCGTCCTGCTGCTGCTGTCGTTCTCCTTCGTGGACGGCTTCGGCAACGCGCTGAACCTGTCGTTCCTGATCGGCAACACGCTGCCCATCGCGCTCATCGCCCTGCCGATGACGCTGCTGGTCGTCTCCGGCGAGATCGACCTCTCCGTCGCTTCCACGGCCGGCCTGTCCGGCGCGGTGATGGGCGCCCTGTGGAACCAGGGCATGACCATCGAGACGATCATCCCCATCTGCCTGCTCCTGGGCGTGGTGTGCGGACTGATCAACGGCCTGCTGGTCACCAAGCTCGGCCTGCCGTCCCTCGCCGTCACCATCGGCACCCTCGCCGCCTACCGGGGCGTCGCGCAGATCGTGCTCGGCTCCGACGCGGTGACCGACTTCCCCAGCCAGTACCTCGACTTCGCGGCCGGACGCATCGGCGACACCTTCATCCCGTACGCCTTCCTGCCCTTCCTCGTCCTGCTGGCGATCGCGGTGGTCGCCCTGCACGCCACCCCGTTCGGGCGGTCGCTGTTCGCGATCGGCGCCAGCGAGGAGGCCGCGCGCTTCGCCGGTATCCGGGTCAAGCGGCAGAAGCTGATCCTGTTCACGCTGACCGGCCTGATGGCCTCGCTCACCGGCATCTTCTGGGCGCTGCACTACGCCAGCGCCCGCTACGACAACGCCACCGGCCTCGAACTGTCCGTCGTCGCCGCGGTGCTGCTCGGCGGCATCGACTTCGACGGCGGCAAGGGCACGCTCGGCGGCGCGATCGCGGGAGTCTTCCTGCTCGGCGCGCTGCAGAACGTGATGAGCCTCCAGGACGTCTCCGCCCAGTCGCAGATCGTCGTCACCGGCGTACTGCTCGTCCTCTCCGTGCTCGGCCCGCGGGTCGCACGCCAGATTTCCGTCGCGAGGGCGGCTCGCTCCGCTGGAAAGCCCGTTTGAAAGCTGCCGGCCATCTGTAGCTGGTCGTGCCCACGCGGCGGAGCCGCACATCGATACAGTCCCGCGCCCCTAGGGGCATCCACTCACCCTCGTCAAAAGGATCCGACATGCGCAAGGCATCCATCCGCCGCACCTGCGCGGCCCTCGCCGCCGTCACCTCGCTCGCCCTCGCCGCCACCGCCTGCGGTGGCACCACCAAGGAGGACGTCGCGAACGAGGGTGGCTCGGCCGCCACGGCCGGCAAGGCCGACCCCAACGCCGAACTCAAGAAGGGCCTGACCGTCGGCTTCCTGCCCAAGCAGGTCAACAACCCCTACTTCACCACCGCCGACAAGGGGGGCGAGGCAGCCCTGAAGGAGCTGGGCTCCAGCTACAAGGAGGTCGGCCCGTCCAGCGCCACCGACACCTCCGGGCAGGTCTCCTACGTCAACACGCTCACCCAGCAGCAGGTCGACGCGATGGCCGTGTCCGCGCAGGACCCGGGCGCCCTGTGCACCGCGCTCAAGCAGGCCATGAGCAACGACATCAAGGTCGTCACCTACGACTCCGACACCAAGCCCGACTGCCGCAACGCCTTCGTCTCGCAGGCGTCCGCCGAGGACCTGGGCCGCACCGAGGTGCAGCTGCTCGCCGAGCAGATCGACTACAAGGGCGAGATCGCGATCCTGTCCGCCGCGCAGACGGCGACGAACCAGAACACCTGGATCGAGTTCATGAAGGACGAGCTCAAGGATCCCAAGTACAAGGACATGAAGCTCGTCAAGGTCGCCTACGGCAACGACGACGCCCAGCAGTCCTTCCAGCAGACCCAGGGCCTGCTCCAGGAGTACCCGAACCTGAAGGGGATCATCTCCCCGACCACCGTCGGCATCAAGGCCGCCGCCCAGTACCTGTCCGGCTCGAAGTACAAGGGCAAGGTCAAGCTGACCGGCCTCGGCACCCCCAACGACATGCGCAAGTACGTCAAGAACGGCACCGTCGAGGCGTTCGAGCTCTGGGACCCGGCCAAGCTGGGCGAGCTGGCCGCGCGTACCTCCGTCGCCCTGGTCTCGGGGCAGATCACCGGCAAGGAGGGCGAGACCTTCACCGCCGGTGACATGGGCGAGTACACCATCGGCAAGGACGGCGTGATCAGCCTCGGCAAGCCGACCGTGTTCGACGCCAAGAACATCGACCAGTTCAACTTCTGATTCCTGGGGGCTGTTGATGCAGCGCGTGTGCTTTCTTCTGAAGGTCCGGGCGGACCGCCTCGACGAGTACCGCGAGCGGCACGCCGCCGTGTGGCCCGAGATGCTCGAGGCACTCTCGGCCACCGGCTGGCACAACTACTCCCTCTTCCTGCGGGAAGACGGCCTGCTGGTCGGTTACTTGGAGACCGAGGACTTTGCCGCCGCCCAGGCCGGCATGGAAGCCACCGAGGTCAACGCCCGTTGGCAGGCGGAGATGGCGCCGTTCTTCGAATCGCTGGACGGCGCCCGGCCCGACGAAGCGATGAAGCCCCTGGCCGAAGTCTTCCACCTAGCCTGAGCCGGAGTTGCTGTCATGAGAAGACGTACCGTGCTCGCCACGGCCCTGCTGAGCGCCGTGGCCGGCCCCGGCCTCGCCGCCGGTACTGCCCGGGCCGCCGACCCGGGCCCCTCGGTGACCCTGACCGGCACCACCACGCTCGACAGCCAGGCCATCTTCTTCGTGTCGTACGACGGCCTGGTCAACAACAACGCCTTCCAGAAGAACGGCCTGCTGACCTACAAGGGCTACCAGTACGCCGTCTGGTACACCGCCGACCGCAACGCCGTCGTCGGCCGCCGTGCCCTCGGCGCCACCACCTGGTCCACGGTCAAGGTCGGCCACACCCTGCGCTACAACGACTCCCACAACGTCATCTCCATGGGCGTCTCCAAGGTCGACGGCCGCCTCCACCTCAACATGGACTCGCACAGCGACGGCTTCACCTACGTCAAGTCGGTGGCCGGCCTCATGGACAACCCCGGCGGCCTGAGCTGGACCACGAGCCGCTTCGGAGCACCCCAGTCCACCCTCGACGGGCTGACCCTGACCTCGCAGTTCACCTACCCGCAGTTCATCTCGACGCCCGACGGCAGGCTCCAGCTCAGCTACCGCGTCGGCATCTCCGGCAACGGCCGCAACGCGCTGGCGGAGTACGACGGCACGAAGTGGACCGCGCTGGGGGAGTGGACGAGCTCCACCGGGACGTACACGAGCGAGCACGGCTCCAGCACCGCCCGCAACATGTACCTGCACGGCATCGACTACGACCGCAACGGGCGCCTGCACTCCTTCTTCACCTGGCGCGAGCAGAACGGCGCCGTGATGTGCAACGGCGGCGGCATCACCAACCACGACACCGGCTACGTCTACTCCGACGACCGCGGCCGCACCTGGCGCAACAACGCCGGCACCGTCGTCGGCACCACCGGCGGCTCCGACCGGGTCTCCGTCACCGACGCCGGCCTGGTCGTCGACCCGCTCAACCCGGACCACTCCCTGATGAACCAGGAGAGCCAGTTCACCGACTCCGCCAGCCTCCCGCACGCGATCATCAGCTACGTACCCGGCCGCTTCGGTCAGTGCACGACGAACTACGTCGCGAACCGTACCGCCGACGGCCGCGCCTTCCACGTCCGGAAGAACTCCTCGGGCACCTGGCAGAAGACCGAGATCCCGGTCCCGCTGAACTCCAGCCAGCGCACCAAGCTGATCCTGGACAAGTACGACAACGCGTACGCGATCTTCCCGTTCTGCCGGATCGCCGGAGCCTCCAAGGCCTCCGGATACACGGACTGGACGATGCTGTACGACGGCGTCACCGCCGGGCTGAACGCCTTCGGCGAGGTCGTGATCGACGAGACGCGCATCGCTCAGGACAACTTCCTGTCGATCATGTACCAGGAGAAGTCCAGCGGTACGACACCCTCGGCGCTGCGCAACCTCAACTTCCGCCTGCCTGCCTGACCGCAGCCGTTGTGGGGCGGCATGAAGGTAATGTGAAGTGCTTCCCGCCGCCCCTCGTCTTCCTGGAGGTCCCTGCCCGATGGCCCAGTCGGTGGGTATCAAGGACGTCGCCCGCGCCGCCGGAGTCTCCGTCGGCACGGTCTCGAACGTCATCAACCGTCCGGACACGGTCGCGACCGAGACCCGGGCGCGGGTGCAGTCCGCGATAGACCGGCTGGGTTACGTCCGCAGTGAGTCCGCACGCCAACTGCGCGCGGGCCGCAGCCGGATCATGGGCCTGCTCGTCCTCGACATGGGCAACCCGTTCTTCGTCGACGTCGCCCGCGGCGCCGAACGGGCCGCACGCGAGGCCGGCCTCGGCGTCATGGTCTGCAACAGCGCCCAGGACCCGACGGAGGAGGCGGAGTACCTCTCCCTGTTCGCCGAGCAGCGGGTGCGCGGCGTGCTGCTCACCCCGGCCGACGCCACCGGCCGGAACATCGACACCTTCCGCCGCCACAACATCCCCTTCGTCCTCGTCGACCGGGTCGCCGAGGGCACCACCGAGTGCTCCGTCTCCGTCGACGACGTGGCGGGCGGCGCCCTGGCCGTACGCCACCTGGTGGACGCCGGGCACCGCTCCATCGCGTACGTCAGCGGGCCGCCCGGCCTGAACCAGGTGCGCGACCGGCGTACCGGCGCCCTGAACGCGCTCGCCGAGGCCGGCCTCGGCCCCGACGCGCTGCGCGAACTGCCCACCGAGCGGCTCGACGTCGCGGCCGGCCGGGACGCCGGCGCCCGCCTCCTCGGCCTCGCCGAGCGCCCCACCGCCGTCTTCTGCGCCAACGACCTGCTCGCCCTCGGCGTCCTGCAGGCCATGTACGCGGCCGGCGTCGGCGTCCCCGACGACCTCGCCATCGTCGGCTACGACGACATCGAGTTCGCCGCCGCCGCGGCCGTCCCCCTCACCTCCGTACGGCAGCCCGCCGTCACCATGGGCGCCCTGGCCGCCGAACTGCTCCTGGAGGAGACGGAGGCGGAAAGCGCGCCGACCCGGCACGAGCACCGGCGGGTCGTGCTCCAGCCGGAGCTGGTGGTGCGCCGCTCCAGCCTCTCGGGCCGCTGAACCGCCGGTCAGCAGCCGTTCATGATCCCCGGTCCAGCCGGGCGGACGCGCATGTGCTGAACTGGGACGCGGCCCGCACCGTCGTCCGCACCCGGGAGACCCGTTGAGCGTCAGCTATCGCCAGCCCGGCGTCGTCCTCACCGACCGCCACTTCACCGTGCCCCTCGACCACGACGACCCGGAGGGCGAGACGATCGAGCTGTACGCCCGCGAGGTCGTCGCGAGCGACAAGGCGGCCCAGGACCTGCCCTGGCTGGTCTACCTCCAGGGTGGCCCCGGCTTCGGGGCGAACCGTTTCATCGGGAAGCAGGCCTGGCTCGGCCGCGCCCTGAAGGAGTACCGCGTACTCCTCCTCGACCAGCGCGGCACCGGCCACTCCACCCCCGCCAACCGCCAGACGCTCCCGCTGCGCGGCGGCCCGGCCGAGCAGGCCGCGTACCTGGCGCTGTTCCGCGCCGACTCGATCGTCCGTGACTGTGAGGCGATCCGCCCCGCGGTCACCGGCGGCGCCCCCTGGACCGTCCTCGGCCAGAGCTTCGGCGGCTTCTGCACGGTGACCTACCTGTCGACCGCCCCCGAAGGGCTGCGCGCCGCCGTCATCACCGGCGGACTGCCCGCGCTCGACGCGCACGCCGACGACGTCTACCGGGCCGCCTACCCGCGCATCGAGCGCAAGGTCATGGCGCACTACGCGCGCTACCCGCAGGACGTCGAACGCGCCCGCCGCATCGCCGATCACCTGCTGACGCATGACGTGGTCCTGCCCAACGGCTACCGGCTCACCGTCGAGGCCTTCCAGTCCCTCGGCATCCTGCTCGGCGGCTCCGAGGGCGGCCACCGCCTGCACTACCTCCTGGAACAGGCCTTCGTCCGCACCCCGCAGGGAGCGGTCCTCTCCGACGCGTTCCAGGAGGAGGTCCAGGGCGTGCTCTCGTACGCGAGCCACCCCCTGTACGCCCTCGTCCACGAGGCGATCTACGGCCAGGACGGGCGGCCCACCGACTGGTCGGCCGAGCGGGTCCGCGCGGAGTTCGGGCAGTTCGACGCCGCCAAGGCGCTCGGGGGCGACGGACCACTGCTGTTCACGGGGGAGTCCGTCCACCCCTGGACGTTCGACTGCGACCCGGCTCTGCGCCCCCTGCGCGAGACCGCCGACCTGCTCGCCGCCCGCACCGGCTGGCGGCCCCTGTACGACCCGGCGCGCCTCGCCGCCAACGAGGTGCCGGTCGCGGCGGCGATCTACCACGACGACATGTACGTCGACACCGCTCACTCGCTCGAGACCGCCCGCACGATCCGCGGCCTGCGGACCTGGGTCACCGACGAGTTCGAGCACGACGGGGTACGGGCGTCGGGCCCGCGGGTCCTGGACCGACTGATCGCGCTGACGCGGGACGAGGTGTGAGTCCGGGGGCGCGGACTGGGGAACTGTCCGGCATGATCCGCCGGACAGACCGTACTCTGCGGGCATGACCGAACCGACGATCACTCAGCTCCAGCCCATGCCGGACGACTGGCAGCGCGCCCTCGCGGTCGTGGCGCACCCGGACGACCTCGAGTACGGCTGCTCGGCGGCGATCGCCACGTGGACCGACGCCGGACGCGAGGTGGCCTATGTCCTGGCCACCCGTGGCGAGGCGGGCATCGACACCCTGGAGCCCGCCAGCTGCGGCGCGCTGCGGGAGCGCGAGCAGCGGGCGAGTGCGGCCGTCGTCGGTGTGTCGGTGGTGGAGTTCCTCGACCACAAGGACGGCGTCATCGAGTACGGCATCGCCCTGCGCCGTGACATCGCCGCCGCGATCCGCCGGCACCGGCCCGAGCTGCTCATCACCCTCAACCACCGGGACACCTGGGGCGGCGTCGCCTGGAACACCCCGGACCACGTGGCCGTCGGCCGCGCCACGCTCGACGCGGCCGGCGATGCGGGCAACCGGTGGATCTTCCCGGAGCTCGTCGAGCAGGGCCTGGAACCCTGGAACGGCGTCCGATGGGTCGCCGTCGCAGGTTCCAGCAGCCCCACGCACGCCGTGGACGCCACGCCCGGCCTGGAGCGCGGGGTGCGCTCGCTGCTCGAACACCACGCCTACATCAAGGCGTTGACGGACGAGGACCCGGAAACGTACGTCCGGGGCTTCCTGACCGGCTTCGCGGAGGAGACGGGGAAGCGGTTCGGGGGCAGGCCCGCGGTGGCGTTCGAACTCTTCGGCCGGTGACAGGGGGTCAGACGGCCACGGTCAGCGGCCCGACGACGCGGTGCGGGTTCACGACCCGTCCGTCCGGCAGGAGTTCACCGGTGTCGTCGAAGACGATGGTGCCGTTGCACAGCAGGTTCCACCCCTGCTCGGGGTGGGCCGACACGATCATCGCGGTGTGGTGCTCGGGGCTGTCGGCGGTGGGGCAGGGTGGCTGATGGCGGCACATGACGTCTCCTCGATCCAGTCGGCTCCTGACCGCGGTCGGCTCGTATCTCTGTAGTAGCCGAAGCTGTTTTCCGTTGTGTGAGGGGACCCCCACAGGGCCGGAAATTCGTCGGTGAGTTTTCCTTTCGGGCGGGCCATTAGGCTGAGGGCATGCAAGACCATTCCGACGACCTGGCCGACCTGCGCGGAGACTGCGCGAACTGCTTCGGGCTGTGCTGCGTCGCCCTGCCCTTCGCCGCCTCGGCGGACTTCGCGATCGACAAGGACGCCGGAAAGCCCTGCGCCAACCTGCGGGGCGATCACCGGTGCGGCATCCACGCCACGCTGCGGCAGAAGGGCTTCACCGGCTGCACGGTCTACGACTGCTTCGGCGCCGGACAGCGTGTCTCGCAGGTCACCTTCGGCGGACAGGACTGGCGGACCGGCTCCCGGGAGCACGCCCGTCGGATGTTCGACGTGTTCCCCGTCGTGCGGCAGCTCCACGAGCTGCTGTGGTACCTGACCGAGGCGCTCACCCTGCCCGCCGCCTGGCCCGTCCACGCCGACCTGCGGCGGGCCCTGGAGGACACCGAGCGGCTCACCCGGCTGAGCGCCGACGACCTCGGCGCGCTGGACGTGGGTGCGCACCGGCAGGAGATCAACGTTCTCCTGCTGAAGACCAGCGAGCTGGCCCGGGCGGGCGCACGCGGGCGCCGGAAGAACCGCCGGGGCGCCGACCTGATCGGCGCCCGTCTCAAGGGTGCCGACCTGAGCGGCGCGAACCTCCGCGGTGCTCTGCTCATCGCCGCCGACCTGACCGGCGCCGATCTGCGCGGCGCGGACCTGATCGGCGCGGACCTGCGCGACGCCGACCTCACGGACGCCGATCTGACGGGCGCGTTCTTCCTGACCCAGCCGCAGGTCAATGCGGCCCGGGGGACGGCGGGCACCCGCCTGCCGGCATCGGTGCAGCGGCCCGCGCACTGGGGCTGACGCCCCCGGCGCACAGCAAACGCAATGGTCCTGCCTGGTTGGCGTACGCCTGGATCTTCGATAGGTTAGGCAAGGCTTACCTAAGGAGGAACTGGGATGGGTGACAGCCACGCCTGGGCTGCCGTGCCCGCCGCGGCGGAACGGGCCCGATCGGTGCTCGCCACCTCGTGGTCGTGCGCGGTGACCACGGAGGGCGTCCGTGAGGAACTCGTCGGCGCGCACAGCGTGGCCGAGGACGGGCGGGTGATCCTACAGGTGCCCGAGGACAGCGCGCTGCTCGCGGCCACGATCTGCGCGCCCCGCGGGGAGCCGTCCGCCGTCCTGGAGTTCGCCGACGTGGCGCCCGTCCCGATGCGCAACCGCATCCGGGCCCGGCTGTGGCTGGCCGGCTGGTTCGCCGTCGAGGAGGGCCACCTGGCCTTCCGGGCCACCCGGGTGGTGCTGCGGCAGACGTCCGGCGCGGTGGTCGTCGACCTCGACGAGTTCGCCGCCGCCTCACCCGACCCGCTGGCCACCGCCGAGGCCCGGCTGCTGACCCACCTCGCCGACGCCCATCCCGACGCGGTCGAGCGCCTCACCCGCCTTGTCGAACCCGGCAGCCTGCACGGCGTGGTGCGTGTCCAGCCGCTCGCCGTCGACCGGCACGGACTGACGCTGCGGATCGAGCGCCGCCGCGCCCACGGCGATGTGCGGCTGCCCTTCCATGCGCCCGCCGACGGCGTCGCGCAGCTCACCGAGCGCATGCACGTGCTGCTCGCGCAGGCGAGCGCCGCCTCCTGCCCCCGAGCCCTACAGCGGCAGCGCACAGACGGCGACGGGTGAGGTGAACGGCTCGCCCGCGAGCCGCAGTTCACCGTTGTCCGTGTTCACGCGGAAGACGCTCACGGTGCTGGACCTCTGGTTCGCCACGAACAGCAGTGCGCCGTCCGGCGAGAAGGCGATCTGCCGCGGGAAGTCACCCGACACCGGAACCGTGTCCAGCAGCCGCAGCCGGGCGCCGTCGGCCTCCACCGCGTAGCGCGCGAGGCTGTTGTGGCCCCGGTTGGCGAGATACGCGTACGAGCCGTCCGCGGTGACGAGGATCTGCGCCGGGTAGTTGGTGCCCTCGCCCGCCCCGGTGGACTGGGCCTCGCCGACGGTCAGCCGTCCGGTCGCCGGGTCGTAGGCGCAGACCGCGACCGTGTCATCGACCTCGTTGGCCAGATAGGCGTGCCGCCCACCGGGGTGGAAGGTGAGGTGGCGCGGACCGGCGCCCGGCCGGGTGCGGGCCTGCGACACCTCGCGGAGCGTGCCTCGGCGCTGGTCGAGGCGGTAGGTGTAGACGGTGTCCGTGCCGAGGTCCACCGCGAGAACATGGCGGCCGTCCGGGCTGGTGACGATCTGGTGGGCGTGCGGGCCCTCCTGGCCCGGCCCCGGAGCCGGAGTGGAGTGCGTGACCAGGTCGGTGCGCTCGCCGAGCGCGCCTTCGGCGTCGATCGGGTGCACGGCCACGCTGCCGGAGGTGTAGTTGGCACTGAGCAGCCACCGTCCGCTCGGGTGCACGGAGAGATGGCAGGGGCCTGCGCCGCCGGTGCTGCGGCTGCCGAGGATCTTGCGGTCGGACAGCCGGACGGCGGTCACGGCGCCGTCCTCACGCTCGTTCACCGCGTACAGGGTGCGGCCGTCCGGGTGCACCGCGAGATACGACGGATCGCCGATGCCGGTGAGGGTTCCGGCGCCGGTGATGCCGCCGGTCGCCGGATCGTAGGTGGCCAGGCCGATGCCGGTGCCGCCGCCGTCGACGGAGGTGTAGGTGCCGAGGCAGAGCGGACGGGGGCCGGAGGGCGGCTTGGGCGAGGCCTGCCCGGAGCCGCCCGGCGACTTCTCGGGGGTCTCGTCCGCCGGTGTGCTTCCGCAGGCGGCCGACGCCGGCAGCGCCGCACCTGCCAGAGCCCCGACCAGGCGCCGCCTGCTCCAGCCGCCGCGCGACACCCGCGCACCCCTGCCCATTCCCGCACCTCAGCTCATCGGTTGGCCCCGTCGTGACAGCCACCTTGGCGCGGATCACCCGTCAAGTGCAAGAACGGCAACGCCGATTGCGCATAGTGCAACGAGGGCGGGGGCTACCAGTCGCCGTCCTCGACCGGCTTGCCCTGCGCGTCCCCCAGCGGTTTCACCTGGTGCGGGGAGGGGTTCTGCCAGGGCTCGTGATCGTCGCCGAGCCAGTCGCCGACCGGCTTCACCTGGCCGAGGGCGTCGGTGGGGGCGAGGTCCTGGGCGTCCTCGTCGTAGTACTCGTACCACGGCAGGCCCGCACGGGTGTACGCCGCCCGGTCCACGGGCGACGGCGGGGGAGCCTCCCCGGTGATGCGGCGCCACTCCGGCGGCGTCACCAGATGCACGAAGACCCGCCCGGCAGGCTCCTCGGCCCAGTCCGACAGTGGACGCTCGTCCCGGTAGACCTCCTGGCGCATCGAACCGCCGACCCCCAGTCCCATCGCCGCGGCGGCCCGGGGACGACCGCCCGCAGGCGCCGCCGAGGGGGCCGGCATCGCGCCCGGAGCGGGCGGCGCGGCCCCGTAGCCCGGGGCGGACAGGGGCATGGCCCGCGCCTGCTCCGCACGGCGCCGCTCCTGCTCGCGCCAGGTGGCCAGCGCGTCGCCGTTCAGCGGGAACGACTGCAGCTGTACGCCGCCCCAGACCTCCTCGCCCGTGACCTGGCCCTCCACGGTCGCCCCGATGCCCAGCGGCACCGCCACGAACTGGCGGACCGTGCCCTTCCCCGAGTTGATGCCGTCCAGCCACGGCTGCCGCGGCAGCACGACGTAGTTCTGCGGATCGCGGGCGAGCCGGTCGCTCCACGGCTTTCCCGAGACCGCGCACACCTTGCCCACCCCGACCTGCAGAGCGGCGGGCTCGGTCGTGCCCGCGAAGCTCAGCCACATGGCCTCGCGCAGATACACCGGCAGCATCACGCCGCCGCGCGCCCGCCACTGGTCGGGCACCGTCTCCGGGTAGTCCGCCACCCGTCGGATCGGGAACTCGCCGAGCCCCGGCGGCAGCGGATGCGTGCCCGTCTCGGGCAGCCGCAGCGTGCGGACGAACCGCACCGCCACGCCGCCCGGCAATCGCAGCGTGTTCCCGTCGATCCGCACGGTGGTGTCGGCCATCTGCCCGCTCCCTCGCATCCGGTGCCGGCCCGTTCCGGCGCTCCCTCACCAAGAACGCCCGCTCATCCCGGTACGGTTCCGCCACAGCTGCTCCTGAACACCCATGCGCTCACGCAGCCGGGTGAGCCTCGGCAGGCGTTCGCGCTGCTCCCGGGTGTGGCGGTCCAGCTCCTCCAGCAGGCGGCGGGTGCGGTGCTCGGTGTCGAGTTCATCGAGGATGCGGTTGACCTCGGTCAGTACAGCGCCGTACAGCTGCCACTGGTGGGGATCGCGCCGGACCTCGTCCAGGAGCAGCTGGGCCAGCTTGTCCCGGCTGCCCGCAGCCGTACGCAGCTCGTTGGTCAGTCGCGACTCCGCCGACTCGGCGCTGACGCTGACATGCGTGGTGACCAGCACCGCGAAGCTGACCACGGCGTCGCCGATCTGGCACAGAAGCTGCTCGACGACGGCACCCGACTCCTTCTCGAACAGCGGCTCCGGTTCGCGTTCCTTCGCGAGGTCGGTGAGGGTGCGGGCGAGGACCCGCAGGACGACGGTGCAGATCTCCAGCGTGTCCAGACCGGTGCGCAGCACCACCCGGTGCAGCAGACCCTCACGCACCCGCGGATTGAGCCGCAGACTGTCCTCGGCCTGCCGCAGCGCCGCGTCCACCTCCACGATGTCGTGGTCCAGCCGCCGCGCCTCGTGCAGCCGTTCGGCCGCGAGGTCGACGGGGGTGCGGCCCGCGGCCTCCTCGCCGACATGCAGCATCAGCTGCCGCATCCGGCGGGCCAGCCCCTCGATCGACGCCCCCGCCTCGCCCACCCACACCGGCGGTGGCAGCAGCACATTGCAGGCGAGGCCGACCACCGCGCCGATCAGCGTCTCCAGGATCCGCGCCCACGCGGTGTCGCCGACGGTGGTGACCCCGAGGACCAGCATCGCGCTGATCGCCACCTCGGGGACGTACTCGTCCACCCGCACCAGATGCCCGACCGCCAGCGCGGCGATGATCAGCAGAGCGAGGCTCCACCAGGTCAGGCCCACCAGGAGGCTGAAGGCGATGGCGACCAGGACCCCGGCCACCACCGAGTTCACCCGGCGGATGCCGTTGGTGAGCGTGGCGTACAGGGTGACCTGGACGACCAGCAAGGCGGTCAGCGGCGCGGTGAGCGGTGCCGCCTCGGGGCTCAGGCGCAGCGCGATGACATACGCGACCGTCGCCGCGGCCGACGACCGTAGCGCCTGTACGACCACGGGATCCCGGAGGGCCTTCCGCACAGACCGCACGAGGGGTGCCGACCACTCTCGTACAACTCGCATGCCTTGGCCTGTTCCCTTTCCCCACAGGCATCGAACGTATCGAGCGTCAGGCGTGCAGCTTGTCGAGGAAGGCGGACAGGTTGCCCGTCGTCCGGGCGATCTGTTCCTCCGGCGTGAGGCTCTCCTCGAAGCGGGCCCCGGATTCCGAGACCTTCTTGCCCCGCACGTAGAGGGAGCAGGCGAGGTCGGTGCACATGTAGACACCGACGGAGTTCCCCTCGCGGCCCGCCGCGCCCGCCTTGCGGGCCGTCATCAACGTCACGCCGCCCCGCGGATGCGTCGTGAGACAGAGCGAGCACATGCTGCGGTGCAGATAACCGCGCTGCGGGGGCGGGAACCGCAGGGTCACTCCGACGAGCCGCCCCTCCCGCTCGGCGACCAGATAACTGCGGTCGGGTGCGCCGGGATCTCGCCAGCCGAGGAAATCCAGATCGTCCCAGGGGCGTTCGCCGAGGTCACGCGGGACGGCCAGTCGTTTGGCCTCTCCCTTGGAACAGTTGATGAAAGAGGTGCGGATGTCCTGCTCGGTGAGCGATCGCATGGCAGTCTCCGGGGCTTTCGCCAAAAAGCTAGGGGTCCTAGGTACTGGCCTAGGTTAGGTAGCCCCGACGCGGGGCAGCCACTGGATTTCCGGAGGACTGAGCACCGGCTCATCACGACGTGCGGTTTCGTCGCCATGGCCGGCGGTACTCGCGTGTGCCTGGGGACGACACGAAGGGAGCCCGTCGTGAGCCACCATCGACACGAGGAACCCGGCCGCAGCCCCGACCCGGTGTCCAGGGACCTGCCCGACCAGCAGGCCCGCGAAGGCGAGAAGGACCCCTGGGAGGTGCCCGCCCCCGCAACGGACCGCGGCAGCGACGAGACGGCCGAGGCCGAGACCGAGGAGCCGACCACCGATGTCCCCGACACGGACGAGGCAGGGACGGGCAGACAGGGTGCCCCGCACTCGGCCACCGTGCACCCCGAGCACCCGGCACCGGACGAGTCGACGGCCTGACCGCGCCGCGCGTGCGTCAGCCGACCTTGCGACCCCGCATCGGTTCCGTCCGTGCCCCCGCCCCTTGCTGGAGCCCCTGCAGGAACTCCTCGATCACCTCGGTCGCCGTGTACTCCGGCTGCCAGCCGAGTTCGGTGTGCGCGCGGTGGCAGTCCATGAGCGGCAGCCGGACGACGGCGTCGAAAAGGTGCGGGGAGGCCGGCAGCAGATGCAGTCCCCACGCGGCGGCGATCGCCGAGCGGGCCGCGGTCCGGGGCAGCCGTACCGGGCGGCTCCCGAGCAGCTTGCCCAGCAGTGCCGCGTCGACCGGCGGCTCGGCCGCCAGATTGAAGGCGCCCCGGGCGTCCGAACCCACCGCGAGCAGATACGCCCTGGCCGCGTCGTCGGTGTGCAGTGCCTGTACGCGCAGCCCGGGTATGTCGGGCAGGAACGGCAGCAGCTCGGGACGGGCCAGCGGCCCCGGAAGGAACTTCCCGCCGAAGATCCGGCGCTGCTCGCTCGCCGACTCGCGTTTGAACAGGAAGGCGGGCCGCATCCGCACCACCCGGATCCCGGGGTGCTCGCGCTCGAACGTGTCGAGGGTGCGTTCCAGGTAGGCCTTCTCCCGGCAGTACGCGGCGTCCGGCCAGCCGTGTGTCGGCCACGACTCGTCCACGGCGTCGTCCTTGGGCCCCGGCGAGTAGGCGCCCACCGAGGAGGCATGGACCAGCGTCGGCACGCCCGCCGCGGCGACCGCGTCGAAGACCCGGATGCCGCCGAGCACGTTCGTGCGCCAGGTCGTGGCCGGATCGTGCGTCGGCTGGAAGGCCCAGGCCAGATGGATCACGGCGTCGGCGCCCAGGAACTCCCTGACGAGATCGACCTGTTCGGACGCGATGTCGACCGCCGACCAGTCGGTCTTCGGCGGCTGCCACTCGGGAAACCGACGCGCCAGCCCCAGCACGGACCCGACCTGCGGGTCCTCCGAGAGAAGGCGTACGACACTGGTGCCGACGTTGCCGGTGGCGCCGGTGACGACGATCCTGTTGCCCGCTGCGTTGCTCACGTTCGGCTCCTCTCGGGCGTACTCCGCCGCGAGGGACCGAGTACCCGGACGCGTGAGCGCATACGCAGCAATGTGCACGCAGGGGAAAGCCCCGACCGGACGGGGGATTCCGGCCGGGGCGGCCATGTGGTGGGCACGGATGGCGGTCGCCTCTCGGCGAAAGGCTCCACAGGGCTTCAGCCGAACGATCGTCCCTGTGGGCAAAAGGTGAGGCCCGGGGACACTGTCCCATCCGCACCCACGGCGTGTTCAACGGGCGGACACCCCCGGGTGTTCCGCCCAGCGCCGCACAGGGCGGTGATGTGTGTCACCTCCGGCGACGGCTCAGCTCAGCGCGCCGTCCGGCAGGGAGGCGAGCAGATGGGCGGGGTCGTCGTAGATCGCGTCCGCCCCGGACTCCTCCAGGTCGGCCCGCGGGATCCCGCCGCAGAGCACGCCCACGCAGCGCACCCCGGCCCTGCTGCCCGCCTGCATGTCCCACACGGTGTCGCCGACGAACACGGCCCGCTCGGCGGGCACACCGGCGAGCTCGAGGGCGTGGGTGACGGGCTCGGGCGCCGGCTTGCCCGCCGTCACGTCGTCGGGCACTGGCCGTGGCGGTGATCGCCTCGTCCGCGTCGATGGCGCGGCGCAGCGCGGTCAGTTCCGGACCGCCCGCCGAGGTCGCGAGCACCACGGTCCACCCGTCCCAGTGCAGCCGGCGCAGCAGCCGACCGGCGTCGGGCAGTGCGGGCAGCCGGTCGAAGTACTGACCGTAGAGGACCTTGTGCGCGGTGCTGAGCTCGTCGTCGCGCTCCGTGTCCCGGTCGTCGCCGAGCAGGTGCGCGATCAGGTCGGAGGCGCTCAGGCCCACCGCGCGGTGGATGGCGTGCATGGGGATCCGGTGCCCCGCCTGCCGGAAGGCCTCCCACCAGGTCGCGACATGCAGGTGGTTGGTGTCGACGAGCGTTCCGTCGACGTCGAACACGGCCGCGCGGTCCATGGCCAGTCCCTTTCGCTCTGCCTCATCAGCCGCACGAGTACCACGCGGCGGTCCGCCAAGTCGTCCCGCTCATGGGTCACCCCGCCCCGGCCGGAATCCGCCCCTCCCGCGTCCAGGCCAGCAACTCGTCCGCCGGCCACGTCGTCACCACCCGTTCCGCGGGCACCCCGCACTCCTCCGCCCGCGCGCAGCCGTGGATCTGCCAGTCCAGCTGCCCCGGGGCGTGCGCGTCGGTGTCGATCGCGAAGAGAACGTCGGCCGCCACGGCCCGGCGCAGCAGCCGACGGGGCGGGTCGAGCCGCTCCGGGCGGCTGTTGATCTCCACCGCCGTGCCCGACTCGGCGCACGCCGCGAACACCTCGTCGGCGTCGAACTCCGACTCCGGCCGCCCCCGCCCGGTCACCAGCCGCCCGGTGCAGTGGCCGAGGACGTCCGCATGCGGACTGCGTACGGCGGTCACCATGCGGCGGGTCATCGAGCGGGCATCCATACGCAGCTTGGAGTGCACGGACACCACCACGACGTCGAGCCGCTCGAGCAGCTCCGGCTCCTGGTCGAGCGAGCCGTCCTCGAGGATGTCGCACTCGATGCCGGTCAGCAGCCGGAACGGAGCCCAGGTCCGGTTGAGGTCCGCCACCACGTCCAGCTGTTCGCGCAGCCGGTCGGCGGACAGCCCGCGGGCCACGGTCAGCCGTGGCGAGTGGTCGGTGAGCGCTGTCCACTCGTGTCCGAGCGCCGCCGCGGCCCGGCCCATCTCGTCGATCGGACTGCCGCCGTCCGACCAGTCGGAGTGCACATGGCAGTCCCCGCGCAGCCGCGCCCGCAGCCCCTCACCGCCCCGGACCCGCGGGTCGACCCGGTCCGTCTCGTCCTCCAGCTGCTCCAGATAGCCGGGCACCTGCCCGGCCAGCGCCTCCCGCACCACCTGTGCGGTCTTCGGGCCGATTCCCTTGAGGGACTCCAGCGACCCGGCGGCGGCCCGCTCGCGCACCTCGTCCTCCGGCAGCGCCTTCAGCACCCGCGCCGCGCTGCGGAAGGCACGGACGCGGTACGTCGGAGCCAGGGACCGCTCCAGCAGGAAGGCGATCCGGTCCAGGGCCTCGACGGGATCCATCGCCACCTCCTCCGGGGACTCCTCCAGGGTTCCCCAGCAGCGCGGCGGCCGCACGGCGGCCGGCACTCGGCCACCACCGGGGCCACGAGCCGCTCGTCGAGCAGACGCACGAGGGTCGCGACGGCCGGATCCGACTTACGCTCGATGTCATGACCGAAATCGCGAGCCCCCATATCTCCCACCCGCGGATCATGGTGCTCGGCGTTCAGCCCGGGCGGCCGCCCTTCCGCATCGTGGAGATAGACGGTGAAGTGGTCGGGGCGGCGCGGGCCGTCACCGACGTCCTGGAGACCGCCGCCGCGTTCGGCATCACGGTCCACGACCTCGACGATCCGGAGGTGGTGCGATGGGTGGGCGGCGACAAGTTCACCTGGACCCCCCACTAGGACCGGTGGGGCTCAGCCGACCGTCCACTTCTGGTTGGCGCCGCCCGTGCAGGTCCAGATCTGCAACCGGGTGCCGTTGGCCGAGCTGTTGCCGGTGACGTCGAGACACTTGTCGGCCTGCGGATTGACGATGTCGCGCGCCGCGGTGACGACCCATCGCTGGTTCGCGCCTCCCGTGCAGTCCCACAGCTGCACGGTCGAGCCGTCCGCGGTGCCGTGGCCGGTGACGTCCAGGCACTTGCCGAGCGCCCGGATCGTCCCGTCCGAGCCGACGGTCCACTGCTGCGCGCCGGAGCCGTTGCAGTCGTACAGCTGTACGGGAGTGCCGTTGGCGGAGTTCGCCCCGGCGACATCCACGCACTTGCCGGCCAGCCCTCTGATCGCCACGCCGGTCGCCGTGTCGCTGGTCGTCACCGACACATGGTCCACCACGAGCTGCTGCGGGAAGACCGTGGAGCCGTCCGGGTCGCCGGGCCAGTAGCCGCCCACCGCCAGGTTCATGATCAGGAAGAACGGCTTGTTGAACACCCAGGTCCTTCCGCCCAGGTCGGCGGGGGTTCGGCGCTGGTAGACGTTCCCGTCGACGGACCAGGTGATCGAGTCGGGTGCCCAGTCGACGGCGAAGGTGTGGAAGCCGTCCGCGAAGGCCTGGCCGTTCGGCAGGGAGTAGGCGGCGCCGATGCCGCCCGAGCCGAAGTAGCCGGGGCCGTGGATCGTGCCGTGGACCGTCGAGGGCTCGTAGCCGACGTTCTCCATGATGTCGATCTCGCCCGAGTCCGGCCAGCCGACGTCGCCCAGGTCGTTGCCCAGCATCCAGAACGCCGGCCACATGCCCTGCCCGCGCGGGATCTTCATCCGGGCCTCGACGTGCCCGTACTGCGCGGTGAACTTCCCCGCGGTGTTCAGCCGGGCGGAGGTGTACTCGCAACGGCCGTACCAACACTGGTAGTTGGCCGGGTTCTCGCGGCGGGCCGTGATGACGAGGTGGCCCTGTCCGTCGAGGGCGGCGTTGTCGGTGCCGGGTGTGTAGTACTGCCGTTCGTGGTTGTTGACGTTGTCGCCGGTCTCGATCTGCCACTTGGAGGAGTCGACCGCTGCCCCGGCGGGGCCGTCGAACGTGTCGGAGAAGGTCACCGCCCGGACGCCCGCAGGCTCTGCCCGGGCGGGGGCGATCGCGGCGGACGCGACGAGTACGGCGGACAGCACGGCGAGCAGACAGCTGCGGAACAGGCGTGGCGAGGGCAAGGGTTCTCCCTTCCGTGCGGCGGGCCTCGGGGTGCGGCTGCGCCGACTGAGGTGGAGGGTGAAGGGGTCACCTTGATTCAAGAGGTGGGGTAAGGGGCCGTCAATACCCTGGTATGGACCAATAGTTGAGGCTCGGCCTCAGCGGCGTACATGCACCGCCCGGCCCAGCCGACGCCCCAGCAGCAGATAGCCCGCCAGTGCTCCCACGGTGTTGAGGATGACGTCGTCGATGTCGAAGGCGCGGCCCGTGACCACCGCCCCCTGGGTCAGCTCCACCAGGAGCATGACGACCGCGGTCAGCAGCAGCACGCGCAGGATCCCCCGCGCCCGCGGCGCGAGCACCGGCACCAGTATCCCGAAGGGCACCCCGAGCAGCAGATTGCCGCCGATCTGCCGGATCGCGTCACGCAGCGCCGGCTGGTCCAGATAGGCCTGGAGGGAGCGGCCCGGCCGCAGATTGCTGTGCGTCAGCGCCTCGGAGGCGGGGGAGGGCTGCAGGGTCACCCGGGCCAGCACGACCGCGAAGGCCACCATGACGGCGAAGGCGCACGCCATCGCCAGTGCACGGCCGATCAGGGGAAGCAGCCGCCGCGGTGCGCGCGCCTTCCGGGCGGGGGGCTTGGCGGGCGGCTTGGCGGGGCGTGGGCGGGACAGGATGCGGGACAGCAAGGCTGCACGGGCCATTCGGTCCTCCAGTCTTCAACTTCCCATCTCTGTAAGGCGGTTACCCCCGGACACGACAACGATGCCGCGACCCGCCGCCGCGGTTTCGCCCCCTGCAGCCAGGGCACTCCGCCGGAGACCCGCGCGCGCCGCCCTGGCGTCCACTCGGGCTGGTGCTTTGATGACACGGCGTGATGACACAGCGTGACACGACGAGCCGCGGAGGTGGCCGCCCATGACCCGGCGTACGACTCTGCTCGCGCTGGCCGAGGTACTGGCCTGGTGGGTGCCGCTCACCGGGTTGTGGCTGGTCCTCGTCAGCGCGGTCGACACCCTGGAGCTCGCCGTGGGCGCGGGCTCCGCCGGCGTGTCCGCGCTCGCGGCACGCGCCGCGCGACGGGCGGTGACCGGATCGTGAACGGCTGGACGCTCGCGGCGGCCGTCACGCTCGGTGTCGGTCTGGCGGCCACCCTGTGGGGCGTGGCCACGGGACCGCTCAGCCACCGCGTCGCGGCCCAGAACCTGTCCACCGCCCTCGCCTGTCCCGGTCTGCTGCTGCTCTCCCAGGGCTACGACCGTCCGTCGTACGTCGATCTCGCGCTGGTCCTCGCCGTCCTGGGCCCCGTCGGCACCCTCGTGTTCGCGCGGCTGCTCGTCGGTGAACTGGCCGACGACCCGCCGCCCGCCCGGTGGCCGACCTGGGCGGCCGCCGGCCTCGGCGCGGCCGTCGTCCTGGCGCTGTGCGCGGCGACCGGGCCCGGCCGCCGGACCGTCAAGCTCCTGGTGGCCGGGGCGCTGCTGATCGGCGGGAACCTCGTTGCCGCACACGCGGCGGCCGGGGGATTCCGGGAGGTCCGCCGTGGCTGACGCGGTCGTCGTCATCGCGCTGCTGCTCGTGGCCGCGGGTGCGACCCTCGCCGTCGCGGTCCGCGACCCGGTGCGCCAGGCCCTCGTCCTGTCCGTCCTAGGCGTCGTGCTCGCCGTGCTGTTCACGGCGCTCCAGGCGCCCGACGTCGGCCTGTCGCAACTGGCCGCCGGCTCCGCCGTCACACCGCTGTTGCTGCTGCTCACCGTCCGCAAGGCCAGGCGGCGCGCACAGCAGAAGGGGCGGGCGAGGTGAACCGGCGCGCCCGGCTGTGGCTCGTGGCCGTCGGCGGCTCGGGACTCGCCGCGCTGCTCGTCGCCGCCTGCCTGCAGATGCCGGACTTCGGCGGCGAGAGGCATCCGTACGGCGACCGGGCCGTGCGCGCGTCCCTCGACCGGCACACCGCCAACACCGTCGCCTCCGTCAACTTCGACCAGCGCGCCTTCGACACCCTCGGCGAGCTGAGCATCCTGTTCGCCGCCGTGCTGGGCTGCGTCGTCCTGCTGCGCCAGACCCGCGACGAACACCGCGCCCGGCCCGAACCCGCCGACGTGGACCCGCCGGTACGCCGCTACGCCCTGATCGTCCTGCCCGTCGCCCTGCTCACCGGCCTCTACGTCATCGCACACGGCCAGCTCAGCCCCGGCGGCGGCTTCCAGGGCGGCGTCGTCGCCGCGACCGCCCTGCACCTGCTCTACCTCGGCGCCGACTACCGCGCCCTGGAACGCATCCGGCCGGTCGGTCTGTACGAGGTCGGCGACGCGGCCGCCACCTGCGCCTACCTCGTCCTGGGCCTCGCGGGCGTCCTCGCGGGCACCGCCTTCCTCGCCAACACCCTGCTGCCGTACGGCACGTTCAACACGCTGTCCTCCGGCGGCACCGTGCCGCTGCTGAACGCGACCATCGGCATGGAGGTCGCCTGCGCGGTCGTCGTCCTGCTCGCCCGCTTCCTGGACCAGGCCGTCGAGATCGAGGATGAGAACGAGGACGTGAGGCCGCTGTGATGGACGTACTGCCGTACCTGGTCGCCGCCTGGGTCTTTCTGGCCGGCTGCTACGGGCTGGCCACCAGCCGCAATCTGATCCACGCCGTCGGCTGTCTGTCCGTCTGCCAGGCCGCCACGTACGTGCTGCTGGTGGCCGTCGGCTACCGCGACGGTGCCACCGCTCCGGTGTACTCCGACACCGAGCCCGGCTCCCGCCCGGTCGTCGACCCGATCGTCCAGGCGCTCGCCCTCACCGACGTGGTCGTCGGCGCCACCGTCACCGCCCTGCTGCTCGCGCTGGTCATGCAGACCGCCAAGCGGCACGGCACCGTCGACCCCGACGAGCTCTCCGAGCTGCGCGGCTGATGCACCACCTGCTGCCGCTCCTCGTCGCCGTCCCCCTGCTCGGCGCCGCCGCGCTGGTCGCCGCGGGCCGCAGGCTGCCCCGCGTCGTCGCCGAGACGGCCGGCTGCCTGGTCGCCGGGGGAACCGCCGCGCTCGCCGTCCTCCTGCTGCTCAACTCCTCGCCGCCCAGGACCGAATGGGTCGGCGGCTGGACGCCGGTGAACGGGCAGAGCGTCGGCATCGTCCTGGTCGGCGACGGACCCGGCCTCGGCATGGCCGCGCTCGCCTCGCTGCTCACGCTCGCCGCCCTGGTGTACTCCTGGCACTACTTCGACGAACCGCCCCGCCGGCATGCCGGCTCCTACCCCGCGCTCATGCTGGTGTTCCAGGCCGGCATGTGCGGCTTCGCGATCACCGGCGACCTGTTCAACGCGTTCGTCTTCTTCGAGCTGATGAGTGTCGTGGCGTACGCGCTCACCGGCTACCGCGTCGAGGAGGCCAAGGCCGTGCAGGGTGCGCTGACCTTCGGTGTCGTCAACTCCCTGGGCGCGTACGCCATGCTGATGGGCATCGGGCTGCTGTATGCGCGCACCGGTGAGCTGGCCATGGTGCAGATCGGCCGCGGACTGGACGCGCACGGCGGGCCCGACGCGCTGGTTCTCGCGGGCTTCGTCCTCGTCCTGACCGGGCTGCTGGTCAAGGCCGCCGCCGTGCCCTTCCACTTCTGGCTGCCGGACGCCCACGCCGTCGCCCCGACCCCGGTGTGCATGCTGCTGTCGGGTGTCATGGTCGAACTCGGCGTCTACGGCGTCTGGCGGGTGTACGGGACCGTGTTCGCCGGTCCCGGCGGAATCCCGGCGGCCGACCTGGAACGGGTCCTCGTCGCGATGGGCGCGCTGACGGCGGCCGTCGGTGCCGTGATGTGCTGGTACCAGCGGCACATCAAACGCCTGCTCGCCTACTCGACCGTCGCCCACACCGGTCTGTTCCTGATCGGCATCGGCGTGCTGACCCCGGAGGCGGACGACGGAGTCGCCCTGTACGTCCTCGGCCACGCCGGTGTGAAGGCCGCGCTGTTCGCCTGCACCGGCATCCTGCTCGACCGCCACGGCACCGTCGACGAGCACACCCTGCACGGGCGGGCCCGGCAACTGCGCGGTGTCGCCGTGCTGTTCGCGGCCGGCGCCCTGGGTCTCGCCGGGCTGCCGCCGTTCGGCACGGCACTCGGCAAGGCGGTCACGGAGGAGGCCGCGGGCGGCCCGCTCACCGTGTTGTACGTGCTCGCCTCGGCGGTCACGGCGGGAGCGGTACTGCGGGTCGCCGCGCGTGTGTTCCTCGGCCTCGGGCCCCCGCCGCCGGAGGCGGGGGAGTACGAGACGACCGGCTCCGGGGAGGAGCCCGAGACCCGTGGACGGATCGGTTTCGTGCCCGACACCATGACGGCCGTCCCGGCGCTGCTGCTCGCGGGAGCCCTTGCCGTCGGGGCGACGCCCGGTTTCGGCGACATGGTGGCGCATGCCGTGAACGAGGCCGGCTCCGGCGGGGCCGTCGTCGCCGTGCACTGGACACCGCTCGGCATCCTGCTGGGCTTCGTGTCGACCCTGCTGGCCGTGGGCCTGGCCGCCGTTGCCGTCACCCGCCCGAAGCTGCTCGCCGCCCCGGACCGGGCGCTGCCGCTGCGGCGCCTGCAGTCCGGGCACGTCGGGGACTACGTGGCCTGGCTGCTGGTGGGCGCCACGCTGCTCGGCGTGCTCACCCTGCCCGGCGTTCCGGCCACCTGATCAGGTTCCGTAGGTGACCCGCACCTCCTTGAAGCCGAGGGAGCCCAGCAGGCCTTCCAGCATGGCGGTGGTGTTGGACTCGGCCCGCGCGGTGAGCTCGCTCTCCTTCGCCGCGGCACGGATGTGCCGCACCGCGAGCTGCTGCACGGCCTGTTCGCTGTTCGGGTTGTCCGAAAACAGATCACCCAGCCGGTCGAGCAGACCGCGCTGCTTGGACACGGCGTAGGAGCGGTCGGTGTCGAGGGCGGGATCGCCGAGTGCCGCGTGCGGCAGCCGGAGCGTGGCGGACGTACGGTCCTCGTCGACCGTCACGTCGTCCTCGCCGACCCTGCCGAGGTCGACATAGGCGTCGACGGTGCCCGCGCCGACGTACAGGGTCCGGGTGCCGCGAATCGCGTCGGGCAGATACTTGGTGTCCTTCTCCAGATCGACGACGACCTGGAAGTTGCCGGAGGCGGCGTCGTAACGGCTGATGTCCTGGATCGACTTGAGCAGGGCCGGACCCGAGCGGTCATGCGTCTCGGTGCCGAACAGATCCCGCAGTCCCGGCAGCACGCTCAGCCGGATCCCGGCGAACAGCACGACGAGCACCAGCACGACGGCGCTCACGGCCTTCGCCCAGCCGGGCAGGCGCCGGGGGAGGCGCTTGATGGAAGTCGTCATGGCGACGGTCCTCCTTCCTCCTGTCCACATGCCCCTCAAATCCCTTGCCAGACCGCATGGTTGACCGATGTACGACGGATGAGGGGGAGCGCTGTCCAGTCAGACGGCGGGTGTCCCGGGCCGCGGGAGGGCCGCGTCCAGCGTCGGCTGCGGCGGCAACAGCCGCGACAGGCCGGTGACCCGCAGGACGCGCAGGGTCAGCGGGTGGGTGCAGACGAGGTGGAGTTGCCCGTCGTGGGCGAGGACCCGGCTGCGGGCCCGGTACAGCAGACGCAACCCGGAGGCGTCGAAGAACTCGACCCTGTTGAGGTCGATCACGATGCGGGGGGCGGGCCGCGCCGTCACCTCGTCCAGGTGCGGGAGGATCTCCGCCGCGGAGAGCATGTCGATCTCCCCGCGGAACTCCAGGACCGTGTGCCCCCGCTCCTGGTGGATGCGCAGATGCCGGGTGAGCGGCGCAGCCTCCTGCCCCACGACGACCTCGCCTCCAAGCGGCCTGACGAGCCCACAACTGCAGGCCCCGCCCTGCAAGTTACCTCCGATGGAGTGAATTCCAGCATGTTCGATTGACATATGTCATCGAAATTGAGACTGAGTTCATTCGTGGTTCGGGGGTTCTGCAGGGCGGGGGCGGGAGCCCGGCGGTCAGTCGACCAGCAGGACCAGCTTCCCGGTGGTGCGGCCGGTGTCGCCGAGCGCGTGGGCCTTGGCGGCCTCGGCCAGCGGGAAGGTGCCCGCGATCGTCGCGCGCAGCCGGCCGTCCTCGACGAGCCCGGCGATGGCGTTCATGCCGGTGTGGTCGGCGTCGACGAGCATCCGGACCGCCCGGACGCCGAGCCGCTCGGCCTCCTCGTAGAAGTCGTCCGAACCGACCGGCAGGATCGAGACCACGAGCCCGCCGGGGCGCAGCACGCGCAGCGAGCGCACGGCGGTCTCGCCGCCGATGGTGTCCAGCGCGACGTCGACGTCCCGCACCGCCTCCGCGAAGTCGGTCGTCCGGTAGTCGATCGCCTCGTCCACGCCGATCTCGCGCAGGAAGTCGTGCTTGCCCGCGCTCGCCGTACCGATCACATACGCGCCTCGCGCCTTGGCGATCTGCACCGCCACATGCCCGACCCCGCCGGCCGCGGCATGGATCAGCACCCGCTGTCCCGGCTGCACGTCCGCCCGCTCCACCAACGCCTGCCACGCGGTCAGCGAGACCAGCGGCAGTGCGCCCGCCTGCGTGTGGTCGATCCCGGCGGGCTTCAGTGCGAAGGCGCGGGCCGGGCCGGTGACGTACTCGGCGTGCGAGCCGTGACCGAACGGGTACGGCAGCATGCCGAAAACCTCGTCGCCGGGCTTGAACAGGGCGACGCCGATCCCGGTCGCCTCGACCACGCCGGACACGTCCCAGCCGAGGACGAAGGGCGGCTGCCCCAGGAAGCCGCCGGAGGCGCGGTGCTTCCAGTCGGTCGGGTTGACGCCGGCGGCCCGTACCCGGACCAGGACCTCGTTCGGCCGTGGGGCCGGCCGCTCGATCCGTACTTCCTTCAGTACCTCGGGCCCGCCGAGGACATCCTGACTGATGGCTCGCATGGTGTTCACATCGCTCATGGTGCTCCAGCCTGCCGCGGTCGGCCCGCCGGGAGAATGGCAAGATTGCCAACCTTCGATAGGATCGTGCCATGCATGGCAGTGGCAGTGGCAGTGGCAGTGGCAATCGGCAGACGCACCGGGTCGCGGTCCTCGCGCTCGACGGTGTCTACCCCTTCGAGCTCGGCATCCCGGCGCGCATCTTCGGCGCCGCCGACGGCCGGTACGAGGTGCTGACCTGCACCGTCGACGGCCGCCCGGTGCGCACCAACGCCGACTTCACCGTCACCGTCGAACACGGCCCCGAAGCCCTGGACACGGCGGACACCGTGGTCGTCGCGCCCATCGCACCGCAGTCCGTCTCCACCGACCTCCCGGACGAGGTCGCCGCCGCGCTCGCCCGGATCCGGCCCGGCACCCGCATCGTCTCCATCTGCACCGCCGCCTTCGTGCTGGCCGCGGCCGGGCTGCTGGACGGCCGCAGGGCCACCACCCACTGGCAGCTCGCCGACGAGTTCCGGCGCAGGTACCCGCACATCGACCTCGACCCGGACGTGCTCTTCGTCGACGACGACCCCGTCCTGACCTCGGCCGGAGCAGCCTCCGGCATCGACGTCTGCCTGCATGTGGTGCGCAAGGACCACGGCAGCCGACTCGCCAACACAGTCGCCCGCCGCTGCGTGGTGCCGCCGTTCCGGGACGGCGGGCAGGCGCAGTACATCGAGCGGCCCGTCCCCGAGTCCGGCGCCGCGAGCACGGCCGCCACTCGCGCCTGGGCCCTCGAACGCCTCGACGAACCGCTGACCCTCGACGACCTCGCGGCCCACGCCCGGATGAGCCGACGCACCTTCGCCCGCCGCTTCAACGACGAGGTGGGCCTCAGCCCCGGCCGCTGGCTGATCCAGCAACGCGTCGCCCGGGCCCGGCACCTGCTGGAATCCAGCGACCTCCCCGTGGACACGATCGCCGGCCAGGTCGGCTTCGCCACAGCCGCGTCCCTGCGCCAGCACCTGCACACGGCGATCGGCGTGTCACCCCAGACGTACCGGCGGACGTTCCAGACGACACGCTGACGCTCGGCTGCTCGCCCTCCGCTCGGCCGGGGCACAAAGGCCATATGTCGATTAACGCCTTCCTGGCGGAGAGTGACGGAACCCTCACGTCCGCGACCCCCTGAGGTTGATCCTTTCGGGTCGGAACCAGATAAGCTCCCGTCCGGCGCTGCGAGTTGACGCGATCGCGACGGGTCGGCTCACGGTGCGTACTCATGAGTGCGGTCCCCTTGCACACCCCCCTTGCACATCCCCCCGTTCGATCGTGTTGCTTCGAAGGATGCAGATGGAACTCGCCACTCCGCCCCCGGCGGCGCGGGCCCCTGTCGCCTGGTACAGCTGGTGGCTGATGCCACTGGCCTTAGGAGGAGGAACGGTTGCCGCCACGTTCATGAGCTCGGAGCGAATAACCGCGGCCGTCGCCGGAGCCGCGGCGACCGCGGCGAGCTCCGTGTGCGTACGGCTGCTGATCCGCACCCAGGCGCAACTGCGCCGCGCGGAGGGCAGCTTCCGCACCTCGCAGGCCGAGCACTCGCAGCAGTGGCAGCAGCATGTGGCGGGCCTGGAGCGCAAGCACTCCGCCGAGCGCGCCGCCCACGAGGCCCAACTCGCCGACCAGTCACGGGCGTACGAGACACGGCTGGCCGAGCAGGCCGAGAGCTACGAGGTACGCCTCACCGAGCAGGCCGACGGCTACCAGGCGCAGCTCGCCGAGCAGGCCCGCAGCCACGAGGCGCAGCTCGCCGAGCAGACCGCCGGCTGGCAGGAACAACTCGCCCACCAGCAGGCAGCGGTGGCCCGCCTCGCCGACGAGCAGCTCCCTGACGCGCTGAAGCGGCTGCGCGCCGGTGACGCCATCGACGACCTGCTGCCCTCCGTCAACCAGTGCGCCAAGGTCGCTCCCGAACTCCAGGCCGATCTGCGCAAGGTACTGCGGACCGCCCTGATCGGCGTCGAGGAGGAGTTCAACCGCTCCACCTCCGCCGAGCAGGCCGTGATCAGCATCGGCAACCGCATCCACGTCCTGACCAGCAAGCTCCGCGGCCGGCTGCACGAGATGCAGGGCGAGCACGGCCGGCTGCCGGCCGTCGCGCGCGGCCTGATGGAGCTCGACCAGGCGATCGGCCCCGCCGACTGCCTCGCCGCCAGCATCAGCGTGCTCGGCGGCTCCGACCGGCCGGGCCGGCAGTGGCAGGAGCCGCAGCGCCTGCTCAGCGTGGTCCGCGGCGGCATCGGCCGGATCAAGGAGTTCCACCGCGTCGAGGTGCGCCACCTGCCCGAACTCGGCGTCGACGGCGGCCTGGTGGACCACCTCACGCTGGTCTTCGCCCACCTGCTGGACAACGCCACGCGCTACTCGCCGCCCACCGAGCCGGTGATCGTCTCCGGCAAGGAGGTCCCGAACGGCGTCGGCATCGAGATCCAGGACTCCGGCAAGGGCCTGAGCGAGGAGAAGAAGCGCGAGGCCGAGCACGCCCTCGCCGGTACCGCGCCCGGCGCGGGGCTCGGCGGCATCTCGGAGGACGCGAACATCGGTCTGCGCGTCGTCGGCATCCTCGCCCGCCGGTACGGCATCCGCGTCACCTTCGCGGACTCGCCGTGGCTGGGCACTTCGGTGGTGGTCGTGGTTCCGCACAAGTACTTCAGCCCGCTGCCCGCGGCCGCCTCCGCCGCCCCGGCGGCGACCGCCCCGACGGCGCAGGCCGCCCCGTCCGCCCCGGCCCGCGAGCAGCGCGACGCGGCAGCGGACCCGGCCGACACCGACGACGCCGTGGACACCACGCCCGGCGGCCTGCCCCGGCGCCGCAGCAAGCGGCACGAGGCGGCACGCCACGAGCCGGCCGAGCGCCCGGAGCGGACGGAGGAGACGACGAGCGTTGCCGCCGTTCCGCCCGACGCGTCCTTCGCCGGCCTGGCCGCCTTCGCCACCGCGGGCCGCGAGCCCGGCGAGGAAGGCGCGACGGCCGACCGCTGTGAGTCCACCGAGCAGCACCGCACTGAAGAGAGCGACAAGTCCACATGACGCAGCAGGGAACCGATGTGAGCTGGGCGCTCCGCGATCTGGTGGAGTCGATCCCGGAGATCCGCTTCGCCCTCGTGGCCTCCAGCGACGGCAAGGCCATCACCTCCTACGGCGCCGAGGACCCCGACGACGTCGACCGCTTCGCGGCCGTGGTGGCCGGACTGCAGGCGCTGGCACAGCCGGTCGCCGAGCAGTTCCCCAAGTACGCGGGGCACCTCAGGCTGGCGATGATCGAGGTCGACGGCGGCCACCTCTTCGTCGTACGAGCCGGGGTGGAGACCTATCTCGGCGTCCTCGCCCGGGAAGGCCTCGACCAGGGCCTGCTCGGCCACCAGATGAGGGACCTGGCGCGCAGGATGGGTGAGTTGCTCGGCACCACTCCGCGCCTGGAGGAGCACTCTGGATGAGTGCTCCCCGCCGGCCCACGAACCCGTCCGGTCTCGAGCGCTACTACGTCCTCACCAAAGGACGCAGCGGACCGGGCGGTTCGGCGTCGAGTCTCGACGTGGCGACCCTCATCGTCTCCCGCACCAGCCCCGCACCGGGGATGCAGTACGAGCACGAGGAGATCCTCCGGCGCTGCCGCGATCCGCTGTCGGTGGCCGAACTCGGCGCCCACCTCGGATTGCCCTTCAACATTCTCGCGGTGCTGCTGACGGATCTGCTGGAGGCAGGCCACGTCGAAGCCCGTGACCCCATCCCGGCGCACCACGCCGGCCGCGGGCCGGACCTCGCGCTCCTTGAGGAGGTACTCAGTGGACTTGAAAGGCTTTGACCGTCCCGGTGGGCCGGGTGGCGGGGGCACCCGCTCGGTCAAGGTGATGATCGCCGGTGGCTTCGGCACGGGGAAGACCACCATGGTCCGCTCGGTCAGCGACATCAAGCCGCTCACCACCGAGGAGACCCTCACCCAGGCCAGCGCGGACGTCGACCACCTCATCGGCGTCGCCGACAAGACGGAGACCACCGTCAGCCTGGACTTCGGGAAGATCAGCCTCAACGACAGCCTGATGCTGTACCTGTTCGGCACGCCGGGCCAGGAGCGCTTCTGGTTCCTGTGGAACGGCCTGTTCAAGGGCGCGCTCGGCGCGATCGTCCTGGTGGACACTCGCCGCCTCGCCTCCAGCTTCCGGGCGATCGAAGAGATGGAGCGGCAGAACGTCCCGTTCGTCGTCGCGCTGAACGTCTTCCCCGACTCCAAGGACTATCCGGTCGAGGAGATCCGGGACGCCCTCGACATCTCCCCGCACACCCCGATCGTGGCCTGCGACGCCCGCGACCGGGCCTCCAGCCGTGACGTCCTGGTCACCCTGATACGTCACTTGAAGGAACGCTCTGCCGTCGCACTGGAGTCCCGATGAACGCCCAGCCCTTAAACGATCCCGATACGCCCCGCGGTTGCCCCTTCGGCCATGACACCGAGCTCACCCGGCTGTACGGGCCGGAGGCGGCGACCGACCCGCGCGGCATCTACGAGCGGCTGCGCAAGGAGCACGGCTCCGTCGCGCCGGTGCTGCTGGAGGGCGACATCCCCGCCTGGCTGGTACTGGGCTACCGGGACAGCCGGCGAGTGCTCGACAATCCCCTCCAGTTCCCCCGGGACGCGCGGATCTGGCGGGACTGGCGGGAGGGCCGGATCGCGGACAACTCTCCGCTGGTTCCGATGCTCGCCTGGCGCCCCGACTGTGTGTCCCAGGACGGCGAGGCTCACCGCCGACTGCGCGGTGCCGTCAGCGACGGGCTGCAGTCCGCCGCCGACCGCGGTGTCCGGCGCCACGCCACGCACTTCGCCAACAAGCAGATCGACGCGTTCGCGGACTCCGGCCGCGCCGATCTGGTGGCGGACTACGCCGACTATCTGCCGATGCTCGTGATCGCCCGCGTTCTGGGGCTTGCCGAGGCGGAGGGGCGTCGCCTGGTCGAGTCCTGCGCTCAGGTGATGAAGGGCGGCGAGGACGCCGTCACGCACGACGGCGTGATCAGGGAGATCTTCGGTGAACTCGCCGAGCGCAGGCGGTCCGAACCCGGCTCCGACCTCGCCACCGGCCTGCTGGAGCATCACGCGGCGCTCGACCACGACGAGGTCGTGGCCCACCTGCGCGCGGTGCTGATCGCCGCGCACGTCACGACCAACCTGCTGGCCCGGGTGCTGGAGCTGGTCCTGACCGACGCCTCCCGGCTCTCCGGGCTGATCAGCGGTCAGCTGAACATCTCGGCGGTGGTGGAGGAGGCCATGTGGAACTCTCCGCCGCTGGCCGTCCTGCCGGGGCGCTTCGCCGCCAGCGATGTCGAACTGGGCGGGCACCGCATCGAGGAGGGCGACCTGCTCGTTCTCGGTCTGGCCCCGGGCAACCTCGACCCCGAGGTCCGGCCCGACCCGGATGTCTCGGTGCAGGGCAACCAGGCGCACCTGGCGTTCGGCGCGGGCCCGCACGAGTGCCCCGGGCAGAACATCGGGATGTCCATCATCGAGATCGCGGTGGACGTCCTGCTGCACCGTCTGCCGGGCCTGCACCTGGCCGTGCCGCCGGAGGAGCTCACCTCGACCGCGTCCACATGGATGTCCCTGCTGGACAGCCTGCCGGTCGAGTTCGAGGTGTAGGCCCTGAGACGCCGCTGCCCCGCCGGGGGGCCCCCCCGGGGCGCGGGGGGGGGGAACACCGCGCCGGGGTGTTGGGGGGGGCCGGGGGCCACAGCCCCGGGCCGGGGCGGG
>NZ_JBHXVG010000007.1:56041-181315 GCF_042672405.1 Streptomyces sp. NPDC127197
GCCTGCGGGTCGATTTCGTGGTGTTGGCCCTGTGACGCCGCGCCCGGGCCGGGTCACCCGGCCGGGCAGCGGCGTCGTCTCACACGGAGCAGGATTGAGGCGTCAGCCGTCGAGCCAGTCGCCTGCGAGGTCCGTGGGACGGTATCCCGTGGCGTTCCAGAGGAAATGCGGGTGGGCACAGCCGAACATGTAGGCGAGCAGTGCGGTGTCCTCCCTCCCGGTCTGAGGGTCGTGCAGGGTGTAGAAGAACTCGGATCCGACTGCGCCGGAGTCTTGTTGGACATCACGAGCGCGGGCCGTGGACGGTGCGGCGCTGGATGCCTCCACGGCGGCGATGTACGTGCGGCGCAGGATCTCCCATGTGCTGTCGGTGTTGCCGTGCCAGGGGCCGTGCAGTGCTTCGAAGGCATGGAGCTCGGCGTCGAAGAGGGGCCATGTCTCGGGGTATTGGGCTCGGCAGCGTGCGGACAGCTCGGCGGTCCGGGCGCTCAGAGCGGGTGCGGTGGGCCGCGGGGCGATGGTGAGGCTGGTGCCGTGGGTGAGGATGCCGGTGCATGCGTTGGGCTGAAGGTCGCACAGCGGGCACTCCTGGGCCGGGGGGAGGCTCTGGGTGATGCCGTCGAACCACAGGGCGTGGCGGCCCGTGAGCCCCAACCAGACGATGGTGCTGGTCATCAGCCAGGTGTTCCACATCGGGGGATGCGCCTCGGGCATGCAGCCGTACTTGATGAGGGCGATGGCGCAGGCAGCGTAGAGGGCCTTGGTGTGGGTGGGCATGTCGGCGAGCCAGAAGTTGCTGATTTCGCCGGTGAGGGCGTCGGCTCGCACGTCGACCATGTCGTCGACGACGCGGCACAGCAACAGGGAGGCGAGGTGTTCTTCCTGCCAGAGTTCGGTGTCGGGCGAGACGTGCCAGAACAGGCAGTCCATCATCTGCAGGAGTGAGTAGGTGCTCTGGCTGAGTGGGTTGGTCTGGGGGAGTACGACGCTGCCCGCGTGATGCTGTTGGAGCCAGTACTCGTCCACGGATCGCTTATGGGCTGCGTAGAGTCCGCAGACGAGGGCCCGTGCGGTGTTGGTGCTGAAATTCTCGGCCAAGCGGCCTTCGATGAGTTGGGTGAGGTGCGTGGTGTCTATGGTGTCGATCACGCGTTTGTATTCGTGGAAGAGCAGGATGTCGTCCTCGAAGCGGTGGCGGTAGCCAAGGTCTCGTTCAAGGTCGTTCATCTGCCGGGCCAAGACCCATCCACCGGTCAGGACGCTGTCGAGTTCCCGGTGGTACGGCCAGGTCTTGACGGTGAGGGGACGACCGGCGCTCTGCCGCCAACCGTAGTCAGCCAGCGTGCGTTCGGGCGGCGTGGGCAGCCGACGGCACAGAGAGCAGTCGCAGACGGCTGTCTGCTCCTCCTCGCGCGGCGGGGAGAGTGCCCGGCTCCTCCAGGCCCCTTCCAGCATCATGCAGGTCAGTCGGCAGACCTCGATATCGGTGCTGACTTGGGGGAAGGCCGCTTCGATCACGCGCAGGCTGGCGTCGAGTCGCCTCAACCTGGCGTAGCCCTCCTCGTCGGGCGGGAGGAACGCGCGCGGCGCCAGATGGAGGGCTCCCTCCACATGCAGCGTGGTGCTGGAGTGGGGGGATCCGAGTGCGTCCAGCCGCTGCTGAGCGGCGTTCTGGAAATCTCGGTACTCATCCGTGCACCCATCGATGTGTTTCTCGAAGAGGCGGGCCAGGGCGTTCCCCGCCTCCGCCGGCTGGAGCTGGGCGCTTGGCTGCGCCGGGATCAAGCTGTCGGTGGATATCTCCGGACCACCGCCTACGACTCGAGATTTCACACCGGTCTCCCTTCAAGCTGTGGTCCTGGCAACGGAATCGATCGGCCGTGGTTGTCGGCCAGATTCATCCGCGACACCGCCGGCGGCCTCCCATGAACGGCCCGCCCTTGTCGAAGGGGAGATCGAACCGGACGTCCTGCGGCATGCGTTTCCTTTCGGGAGACGGCAGCGCAAAGTCCCCCGTCCCTGCGTGCGGTCACCGTGACCGCCCGCGCACTCGAACTGAGCTTCGCGATACGAAAGTTGAACCGGAAAGCGGTACGAGACTGCCCAGAGCGTAAATGATCTACGCGTAACCGGACCGTGATCTCCGTTACTGCTCAAGCCTCTTGAGCTGCGTATACTCGCGCGCCCCCAACATAAGTGAGAGCTACACGCGTCTCGGCGATCGCCTCGACCGGCCCGTCGAACGGATCGCGGTCCAGGACCACGAGATCCGCCAGCGCTCCCACACGCACCTCGCCCGTGTCGTCGAGGTGGTTCACATACGCCGAACCCGCCGTGTAGGCGGTCAACGCCTCGGCGAGTCCGATCCGTTCGCCGGGCAGGAACACCGGCGTGTCGCCCCCGTCCGGCGCCACCCGGTTGACCGCCACATGGATGCCGTGCAGCGGATCGGGGCTGCTCACCGGCCAGTCGCTGCCCGCCGCGAGCCGGGCGCCGGAGCGCAGCAGCGCGCCGAACGGGTACTGCCACGCGGCCCGTTCGGGCCCCAGGAAGGGGATGGTCAGCTCGTCCATCTGCGGTTCGTGCGCGGCCCACAACGGCTGGATGTTCGCGACAGCCCCGAGCCGGGCGAAGCGCGGCACGTCGGTGGGCTGGACGACCTGGAGATGCGCCAGGTGGGGCCGCGTGTCGCTCGGTCCGTTGGCCGCGCGCGCCGCCTCGATCGCGTCCAGCGCGTCGCGTACGGCCCGGTCGCCGAGCGCGTGGAAGTGGCACTGGAAGCCGAGCGCATCCAACTCGGTGACGTACTTGGGCAGTTGATCCGCGTCAATGAAGGCCGTGCCCCGGTTGGCGGTGGCGCACCCGCACTTGTCGAGGTAGGGGTCCAGCAGTGCCGCCGTGCCGGTCTCGGCGACGCCGTCCAGCATCAGCTTCACGCTGCCTGCCTGAAACCGGCCATGGCTCAACGCCGCCCGCCGCTCGGCCAGTTCGGGAATCTGCTCGGCGCCGCGCTCACGGTCCCACCACAGCGCACCGACGACACGCGCAGTGAGCGAGCCGTCCCGCGCGGCCGTCAGATACGCCTCGGACGGATCGTCCATGCCCAGGAACTCGCCGACCAGCGCGTCCTGCCAGGCGGTGATGCCGAGCGCGTGCAGATGGCGCTGGGCGTGCAGCAGGGCGGCCACCCGGTCGGCCGGCGTGGCGGGTGGGGTGAGCCGGCCCACCAGCTGCATCGCCCCCTCCTGCAAGGTACCGCTCGGCTCGCCCGAGGCGTCCCGGTCGATCCGCCCGTCCGCCGGGTCGGGCGTGTCGCGCGTGATGCCGGCGAGCGCGAGGGCACGGCTGTTCACCCAGGCGCCGTGATGGTCACGGTTGGGCAGATAGACCGGCCGGTCGGGCACCACCGTGTCCAGCAGCTCCTTCGTCGGTGTGCCGCCCTCGAAGGCCTCCATCGACCATCCGCCACCGGTGATCCACTCCCGCTCGGGGTGCGCGTCGGCGTACGCGCGCACCGCGGCGAGGGTGTCGTCGGCTGTCTTCGCCCCGGTCAGGTCGCACTGGGTGAGCTCAAGGCCGGCCGGCACCGGATGCACATGCGCGTCCTGGAACCCGGGCAGCAGCAACCGCCCGGCGAGGTCCACCACCTCGGTCCGCGGCCCGGCGAGATCGTGCACCTCCTCGCGCCCTACGGCCGTGATGCGGTCACCGGTGACGGCGACGGAGGTAGCGGTGCGGCCCTCGGGGGTGAGGACGGGGCCGCCGGTGAACAGGAGATCTGCGTGCATGATCCGTTTCCTGGTAGGGGTTATCGGGAGGTGGCGAGAAGCTGCGGCGCGTCTGCGTCGGTGCCCTTCCCGGTGCGGAAGTACGGCGACCTGCGCACCCACCTGGCCCACGCGGCGGCCACGAAGCCGGACGCGATCATCGCCAGGGGAGTGGAGAGCAGGAACCAGCCGTTGTCCGCGCTGACTTCGAAGTGGTCGGTGGAGGTGTAGAAGGACCACCCGAGGTAGCCGCCGAGGCCGAGCAGTGCGGCCGCGCTGAGCGTGGGCAGGACGACCGCGCGCACTCCCTGCCGCCAGTCCCCGCGCAGCAGTGCGCGGAAGCGGACGGCGGCCGCGAGGGCCGTGAGGGCGTACGACAGGGCGACCACGATGCCCACGGCGCTCACCGTCGCCATGATCATGTCGGCGAGCCGCGGGATGACCAGCGCCAGACCCGCGACCGCTGCGGCCAGCGCGCCGATCAGCACCGTGCCGGCGGCCGGAGTCCCGTACCGGGGCTGACCTTGGACCACACCGGGCCGAGCGTACGGTCCCGGCTCATCGCGAACATCGCCCGGGCCGTCGGGATCACACCGGCCTGCAGCGAGGCGACCGCCGAGGACATCAGGGCGATCAGCGGGAGCGCCGCCCACGGCTGGGACGCCAGCCGGTCGCCGAAGAAGGCCAGGCCCTCGGCGCCGTGGCCGACCAACTCCTCCTCGGACAGCACGCGTTGGAAGGCGACCGAGCCGAGCAGGAAGAGCGCCAGCATGGTGAACAGGGTGGTGATGCCGGCCCGGGACGCGTCGCGCGGGTCGCGCACCTCCTCGTTGACGCTGAACGCCGACTCGAAGCCCCAGTAGCAGAACACCGACAGGAGCATCCCCTGCGCGAGCGCGGTCGGCGACGGGATCGCGAACGGGTCGAACCAGCTCAGGCTGAAGTCGTGCGGGCCGGTGACGATGCCGTATCCGCAAAAGCCCAGCAGGACGACGTACTCGAAGACCAGCAGTCCGGCCTGGAAGCGCGCGGCGGTGCGGATGCCGGTCACGGCGGTCAGCGTGACCGCCGCCAGGACCAGGATGCCGACGGCCGTGGTCTGCGCGGTCGAGCCCGGGTCCAGCGCCAGGTCGCCCACCCGGTGCAGTCCGGCGTCGCCCGCCAGCTGGAGCAGGGCCGAGCCGGTGACCGCCGTGGTGTAGGCGAGGAACGCCACCACGGCCACGATGTTCACCCAGCCCACCATGAAACCCAGCCAGGGGGTGAGCGAACGGTCCACCCACACATAGCCGTTGCCCGCGTTCGGCTCGACCTTGTTGAGCCGGGAGTAGGCGCCCGCGATGCCGAGGATCGGCAGGAACGCCAGCAGCATGATCGCCGGCAGATGCAGTCCGACCACGCCCGCGGTGACGCCGAGACCGATGCCGCTCAGCGCCGCCGCGGCCTGGCTGGGGGAAATCCGGTCCCGGGCGGGACACCCCGACGGCCACACTGGACCACCGTCCGTCAACAACGCCCCATGAGGAGGACGTTCGCCGATGACTCAGCCCGCCCCGCGCACCGCCGAGCAGCGCAAGCAGGACACCCTGCACCGTCTGGAGCACGACGAGGACGTGTGGGTCGCCACGGCCGACGCCGGTGGGGGAGTGCCGTATCTCGTCCCCCTCTCCTTCCTCTGGGACGGCTCGACCCTGCTGCTGGCCACACCGGGCGCCGGCCCGACGGGCCGCAACCTGAGGGCGACCGGCAGAACGCGCCTCGGTATCGGCCCGACCCGCGACGTCGTCATGGTCGACGGCACGGTCGACACGATCACCCTGGCCGAGCTCTCCGAGGAGGAGGGCGACCGCTTCGCGGCCAAGACCGGCTTCGACCCGCGTGAACTCACCACGTCCTACCTGTACTTCAGGGTGCGGCCGACCCGGATCCAGGCCTGGCGCGAGGCCGGCGAACTGGACGGGCGAGAGCTGATGCGGGACGGGAAGTGGCTGGTGGCGGACTGAAACCGTACGACCGGGACACCCGTGGGGGTACAGGGCGGGGGACAGGACCGTCCCGCGCCCCGGACCCTGCGGAGGAACCATGCCACTGGTGAAAGCGGGCTTCGTGGTGCTCGACTGCGCCGAGCCGGAGAAGCTCGCCGTGTTCTACACGGAACTGCTGGAAGGCGAGCAGACGGACGCGACCGCCAACCGTGTCGAGATCAGGGGCGCCGACGGGACCCGGCTCGCGTTCCGCCGCGACATGAACGCGACGCCGCCGAGCTGGCCGCGCCCCGAGAACTCGCTCCAGGCCCATCTCGACTTCGAGGTGGAGGACCTGGACGAGGTCGAGCGCAGGATCGTCGGGCTCGGCGGCCGTCCGCTGGAGACGAAGGAGGCGCCGGGCCCGTACGAGGAGCGCGGGTACGCCGACCCGGCCGGCCACTCCTTCACCATGCGCCGCACGGCCGCCGCGGCACCGAAGCAGGGCTGAGGCCTTCAGTCAGTCCCGGCCGCCCTTCTCCTTGGTCGGCCACACGCCGGTCGAGCGCGCGATGGCCTTGGCGCCCGTGCGGTCCACCGCGCTGCGCACCGCCGCGAAGATCGCTCCCTGGATGGCGGCGGCCAGCAGGATCTCCCCCCAGCCGCGGTCCGGGTCCAGCGCGTCGGGCGCGTCCTCCTCGTGCCGCAGCGCCATCCACGTCTTGCGGAAGGCGAGGCCCGCCAGCGCACCGCCCGCATAGCCCAGCACCCATCCGACCGGCTGGTAGGCGAGGGGGAATTTCTTCTTCTTGCTCTTCTTGGCCACCGTGGTCTCCTCGGTTGTCGGTGTACGGGCTGCGCCGGCTGCGGGGTTCAGGGACGGCCGGCGGCCGGGACCTCCTCACCCGGACGGACCGGCCCCGGCGGTGTGCCGTCCCCGAACGGACGGCCGCCGAGTTCCTCGCGGTGATGCGGGGTCAGCCAGCCGGACAGGTCCGGTCCCAGCGGCACGATCCTGGTCGGATTGATGCCGGTGTGCACCTGGTGGTAGTGCCGCTTGATGTGGTCGAAGTCGACGGTGTCCCCGAAACCGGGCGTCTGGAAGAGATCGCGTGCGTACGCCCACAGCACCTGGTTCTCCGTCAGCTTCCAGCGGTTGCACTTGAAGTGGCCGTGGTAGACCGCGTCGAAGCGGACCAGCGTGGTGAACAGCCGGATGTCCGCCTCGGTGATCGTGTCGCCGACCAGATAGCGCTGCCGAGCCAGCCGTGGCGTCAGCAGCTCCAGCCGCCGGAAGACGTCCGAGCAGGCGGCCTCGTATTCCGCCTGCCCGGTGGCGAAGCCCGCCCGGTACACACCGTTGTTCACGTCCTCGTAGACGTCCGCCATCACCTCGTCGATCTCGTCGCGCAGCCGCTCCGGGTACAGGTCGGGTGCTCCCTCCCGGTGCAGGGACGTCCACTGGGTCGCGAAGTCCAGGGTGAGCTGCTGGTAGTCGTTGGTGACCAGCTGTCCGGTGGGTACGTCCACGATCGCGGGCACGCTGACGCCGCCCGGGTAGCCGGTCTCCCGCTTGTCGTAGGCCTCGCTGAGGAAGCCTATGCCGAGCACCGGGTCCCGCCCGTCCGGGTCCAGGGTGAAGCGCCAGCTGCGGTCGTCCTGGATCGGATCGGCGACGGCCAGCGACAGGGCGGCGTCCAGTCCCAGCAGTCGCCGGGAGATCACGGCCCGGCTCGCCCATGGACAGGCACGGCTGACGACCAGCCGGTAGCGGGCCGCGGCCACCGGCCAGCCGTCCCGGCCGTCCGCGGTGATCCGGTCCGTGAAGTGGCTCTTGGACCGCCGGAACGACTTCCTGCCGTACGCGCTGTTGCCGTCGTCCCCGGCACTCATGACCTGTCTCCTTCCCAAGGGGGCATGTACTGACCACCTGGTTCCCCGAGTTCCCCCCTTTCCGCTCACGGCACGGTGTGACTCGCGCCGACCGGGGCAGTCGGCGTTGATGAGCGGGACAACCACGCACGCACAGCACGACAGCACCTCGGACCGCGGGCAGGCGCCCAAGGCCGACCGCAGGACGCGCCTGACCGTGCTGGTGGCGCTGGCGGCCAACCTGGTGATCGCGGTCGCCAAGACGGTCGGCGGACTCGTCGCCGGGTCCCCCGCCCTGCTGTCCGAGGCCGCGCACTCCGTGGCCGACAGCATGAACGAGCTCTTCCTCCTCGCCGCCCTGCGCCGCAGCCGCCGCCCCGCCGACCGGCGCCACCCCTTCGGCTACGGCAAGGAACGGTTCTTCTGGTCGCTGCTGGCGGCCGTCGGGATCTTCGTCATGGGCGGCTGCTTCTCCTTCTTCCAGGGCTTCGAGGCGCTGACGAGGGGCACCGAGGAGAACTTCGGCGGCTATGTGGCCGGCATGGTCGTGCTCGGCGTCGCTCTGCTCGCCGAGGGCGTCTCCCTGCTGCGGGCCCTGCACCAGCTGCACGGGCAGGGCGCCGCCGACGGCCTGCGCGATCCGGCCCTGCGCACGGTGATCGCCGAGGACGGCACGGCGGTGCTCGGGGTGACCCTCGCCCTCGCCGGTATGGCGGTGCACATGGCCACCGGCCAGGTCGTGTGGGAGGCGTCCGCCTCGCTGGCCATCAGCGCGCTGCTGGTGTACGTCGCCTACCGACTCGGCCGCGACGCGCGCGACCATCTGATCGGCGAGGCCGCCGACCCGGAGGCGAGCGGCAGGATCCGGGCGCTGCTGCAGGCGCAACCCGAGATCGACAGCGTGGAGGCGCTGCTCACGATGAAGACCGGCATCGACTCCACGCTGGTGGCCGCCCGCATCGACCTGGTGCCCGGTCTGGACAGCGAACGGGTCGAGGAGGTGGCCGTGCGCATCAAGGGGTCGATCGCCCGCACGGTTCCCGAGGCGGACCAGATCTTCCTCGACGTGACCGACCGGCCCGCGCGGGAGACACAGGAAAGCCCCGCCGCGACGGGGGAACGCGGCGGGGCCTGAACTGCGAGTGCCCGCCGTACGGCGCTTCATGCACGCCGGGCACGACAATCTGCGAATTTTCTCGGAGAGACGGCGGGATCAGTCCCCGTCGACCGGTTCGAGGACGAAGACCGGGATCTCGCGGTCCGTCTTCGTCTGGTACTCGGCGTACGGGGGATAGGCGGCCACGGCGCGCTCCCACCACTCGGCCTTCTCCGCGCCCGTGACCTCGCGGGCCGTCATGTCCCGCTTGACCGGGCCGTCCTGGAGCTCGACGTGCGGGTCGGCCTTGACGTTGTGGTACCAGACCGGGTGCTGGGGCGCCCCGCCCAGCGAGGCGACGGCGGCATACCGTCCCTCGTGCTCGACGCGCATCAGCGGAGTCTTGCGGATCTTGCCGCTCTTCGCGCCCCGAGTGGTGAGCACGATGACGGGCATCGAGGTGCCCTGCAGGGTCGTTCCCTTGGTACCGCCGGAACTCTCGTACAGCTCGACCTGCTCGCGCACCCACTGCGTCGGGCTGGGTTCGTACTTACCCTCAAGGGGCATGGCAACCGTCCCATCGTCGCGTTCCGGAGCCGTCCGACACGGCTCACCGGCACCGAGACTAAACATCGACAGGCGAGGGTTTCATCCACGCCGGCCGATGTTGCGCCACAGGCATTACCTCGCGAATCATCGCCCCGGTCCGGCCGGTTGGAGTGCGCGCGAAGCCGTACGCTCGGCTCGGAACCCACTCCGACGGCAGGAGCAGCAACGATGCAGTACGTGAAGCTCGGTTCCACGGGCCTGGACGTCTCGCGGATCTGTCTGGGCTGCATGACCTACGGCCTTCCCGACCGCGGCGTGCACGAGTGGACCCTCGACGAGGAGGCCTCACGCCCGTTGATCCGGCAGGCGCTGGAGGCCGGGATCACCTTCTTCGACACGGCGAACGTGTATTCGGACGGCACCAGCGAGGAGATCGTCGGCAAGGCGCTGCGCGACTTCGCCCGCCGGGACGAGATCGTGCTCGCCACGAAGGTGCACGGCCGGATGCGGCCCGGTCCCAACGGCGGCGGACTGTCCCGCAAGGCGATCATGACCGAGATCGACCACAGTCTGCAGCGCCTCGGCACCGACTACGTCGACCTGTACCAGATCCACCGCTGGGACCCGTACACGCCGATCGAGGAGACGATGGAGGCGCTGCACGACCTGGTCAAGGCGGGCAAGGTGCGCTACCTCGGGGCGAGTTCGATGTACGCCTGGCAGTTCTCCAAGGCCCAGTACACCGCCCAGCTGCACGGCTGGACCCGGTTCGTGTCGATGCAGAACCACTACAACCTCCTCTACCGCGAGGAGGAGCGCGAGATGCTGCCGCTCTGCGCGGACCAGGGCGTCGGCGTACTGCCGTGGAGCCCGCTGGCCCGCGGCCGCCTCACCCGCGACTGGGGCACCACCACCGAGCGCAGCGCGGCCGACGGCTTCGGCAGCCGCCTCTACCCGGAGGGCGACCGCACGATCGTCGAGGCCGTCACCCGGATCGCGGGCGACCGCGGCGTGCCCCGCGCCCAGGTGGCCCTGGCCTGGCTGCTGCACCAGGACACGGTGACGGCGCCGGTCGTCGGTGCTCCCAAACCGCACCACATCGATGACGCCGTGGCCGCCGTCGAGCTGGAGCTGACCGGCAAGGAGATCGAGGAGCTGGAGCAGCCCTACACGCCGCACCCCGTCAGCGGGCACTGACGGGCGGCGCGGTCAGTGCGGCCCGGGCGGTGCGAACTCGGTGCCGCACGGGCCGCCGCCCTCGCTCTCCGGCAGCGGCACGCGCTCGGCGTCCATCGTCAGCGTGCGGTAGTAGCCGCCGATGCGCTCGGCGGAGCGGCCGACGTAGTGGCCGATGAACGAGCGGCGGAACCGGTCCTCGGTGCGGTTCGGCTCGGAGCCGTGCACCAGGCTGCCGTTGAAGAACAGGACGTCGCCCGGCTCCATGTCGACCGGCACCGTCGCAAGGCCGGGCGGCGGCGGTACGTACTCCCGTGCGAAGGACACCTCGGCGTCCGCCTCCTCGGGGCAGAAGATGTCCATCCGGTGCGTGCCGGGCACGACCTCCAGCCCGCCGTTGTCCCGGCCGATCACGTCGCAGGCGACCCAGGCCGCCACGCAGGTTCCCGGCTCGACCCGCAGATAGAAGTTGTCCTGGTGCAGCGCCTGGCCGCGCGCACCTGGCGGCTTGAAGTAGAACATGCTCTGCGCGGCCAGCACCTCCTCGCCGAACAGCGTCTCCAGCACGCCGCGCAGCCGCGGGTCCAGCAGGAAACGCAGCGCGACGGGGTTGATCTCGTGCGGCTGCATCACCCTCGGGTAGGTGGCCAGTGGATCTTCGGGCGCGCCGGGCGGGACCGTGCGGGGCTCGAAGTGCCCGGGCACGGGCCCGGCCGCGTGCAGCGCCGCGAACTCGGCGCACAACCGGTCGATCTCGTCGTCCCCGAACAGCTTCCGGACGACCGTGAAGCCGTCCTCCTCGAACCGTGCGCGTCCCTCCTGGGTCAGGATGGGAGATCCGGCGGCGCCGATATCCGTGGCTGTCATGCGTCCACTCCTCGGTGAGGTGTCACTGGTCCATCACGCTAGGCCGACGCGCGGTCCGGGAGGATGCCCATGAGCGCTGACGACTTGCCCGGGACTGCTGTGGACGGCGTTCCGTCCCCGCCGCCCGGACTGGTGGTGGTCGGCCACTTCGACCAGTCTCAGGGCTACGCCATCGACCGGCCACGCGGGTCGGACAGCTGGCTGTTCACCTGGACGACGGGCGGTCAGGGCCGGCTGCGCCAGGGCAGTGCCGAGACGCGGGCGGGCGTCGGGGATTTGGTGGTGCTCGCCCCCGGGGTGCGGCAGGGCTACGGCGTGGCGCCCGGCGCGCCGCACTGGCGCTTCTGGTGGGCGCACTGCCCGGCCCGGCCGACCTGGTCGTCCTGGCTGCGCCCGTACGACGTGGGCGACGGCGTGCACGTCGTCACCCCCGTCCCGGCCGGACTGCACGGCCGCGTCGAGTCCGCCTTCCGCCGGATGCTCGCCGACGCCCGCTGGACGGGCGCGGAGACCCCGCCCGCCACCGCGCCGGCGGACGACCGGGTCACCATGGCTCACGGCACCGCCGCCCGGGAGTTGGCGCTGTGCGCCCTGGAGGAGGTCGTCCTGCTCACGCCCACCGTCGCCGCCGCCCGGTGTCGACGCCCGGGTGCGCCGGGCCGAGGCGCTGATCGCCGCCGACCCCGGCGCCCCGCACACCGTCCGCTCACTGGCCGGCAGCGTCGCCCTGTCACCCTCCCGGTTCGCGCACTTGTTCACCCAGCAGCTCGGCCAGTCACCGATGCGGGCCCTGCGCGAGGCACGCCTGCGGCACGCGGCCCGGCTGCTGGAGGGCACCGACCTGTCCGTGGAACGGGTGGCCGCGGCCTCGGGCTTCGCCAGCCCGTTCCACTTCAACCGGGTGTTCCACGAGCGCTACGGCACCCCGCCCGGCGCCTACCGCGCGCAGCACCGGTGAACCGCTCAGGGCCTGTCCGGCGGATCAAGCTCCGGTACCCGCCTGGAACACCGTGAGGGAGATCTCCGACTCGTTGCCCGCCACAGGCACCTCCTCGGCGGTCCACTTCACCGTCAGCGGGTCCCGCTCGTCCGGCGGGGTCACGAGCAGTGACGCCGGCTCGGCCGTGCGGGCGCCGCTGATCTCCGGGCTGGCGTACGACAGTCCGGCCCAGGCGCTGTCGCCCGGTGTCAGGGTGACCGTGGCGGGCGAGCCCGGTTCGCGCCCCGGGTCGGGCCCCAGCTGCCGGCCGGACGCGTCGACGAAGGCGGCGCCGGGATAGCCGTACAGGGTGCAGGTGCGCGACGAGGTGTTGGTGAGGACGATCGGGAAGTTGCGCTGCCCGGCGCCCGGGTTGTTGCGGCCGACCGAGGCGCGCAGCTCCCAGGTGTGGCAGCGGGTGCCGGGAGCGGACTCGGGCTCGGTGGATGCGCTCGCGTCGCTCGGGGGGCTCGCCGATGAGGAGTCCGGGGCGGATGCGGCCGTCGTCGGCTGCCGTGGGCCGCTCGTCGTGCCGTCGGCCTCGCCGCCGCAGCCGGCCAGCAGGCCCAGCACCGTGACCGCGGCCGCGAGGAGCGCCGACCGGCGCAGGGAGGGGAAGGGGTGTGCGGACGGGGACGTGGGCGTCATGTTCCTCAACACTCCCGGACGTTCGCCGATGCGTACGTACGGGCTCCTTGTGCCCCGTCCCGGGCGCCCGATGCGAACCGGGGCCGGAAAAGCCTCACTCCTCCGCGAGCAGGTCCAGCTCCGCCCAGATCGTTTTGCCCTCGGCCGTGTGCCGGCTGCCCCAGCGCTGGGTGACCTGGGCGACCAGGAACAGCCCGCGGCCGCCCTCGTCCCACATCTTCGCGCGGCGCAGGTGCGGCGCGGTGTGGCTGGCGTCGGACACCTCGCAGATCAGCGTCGACTCGTCATGGATCAGCCGCAGCCGGATGGGGTGCGAGCCGTACCGGATGGCGTTGGTGACCAACTCGCTGACCACCAGCTCGGTGGTGAACGAGGCCTCGAGAAGCCCCCAGATGTCGAGCTGGTCGGCAACCTGCTTGCGGATCGGGGCGACCAGCGCAGGATCAGCCGGAATGTCCCAGGTCGAGACCTGCGACTCCGGCAGCCCGTGCGTACGCGCCACCAGCAGCGCCACGTCGTCGCAGGCGCTGCCGGTGGGGAGCAGGGTGTGCAGGATCCGGTCGCAGGTCCCGTCCAGTGACCCCGTGGACGCCGACAGTGCCTCGCGCAGCAGTCCGAGACCTGCCTCGACGTCCCGATCGTGGGACTCGATCAGTCCGTTGGTGAAGAAGGACAGCACGGTGCCCTCGGGCAGGTACAGCTCGGCCGCCTCGAACGGCAGCCCGCCCAGGCCCAGCGGCGGACCGGCGGGCAGCTCGACCTCCTGGGCCGCACCGCCCGGCAGGACCATGACCGGCGACGGATGCCCTGCCCGGGCGAACGTGCAGCACCGGGACACCGGGTCGTACACCGCGTACAGGCAGGTCGCGCCGACCTCGCCGAGGTCGCTGACGTCGGCGCTGGTCTCCTCCGACAGCCGGACGACCAGGTCGTCGAGGTGGGTGAGCAACTCGTCGGGGGCGAGGTCGATGTCGGCGAGCGTGCGCACGGCCGTGCGCAGCCGGCCCATCGTGGCCGAGGCCCGGATGCCGTGGCCGACGACGTCCCCGACGACCAGCGCGACCCGGGTCCCGGACAGCGGGATCACGTCGAACCAGTCACCGCCCACCTCGGCCCGGGCCGCCGGAAGGTAACGCGAGGACGCCTCCAGGGCGGCCCTGCACGGCAGCGACTGCGGGAGCAGGCTGCGCTGGAGGGCGAGGGTGGTCTCGCGCTCGCGGGTGTAGCGGCGGGCGTTGTCGATGCAGACGGCGGCGCGTGCCGTGATCTCCTCGGCCAGGAGCTGGTCGTCCGATGTGAAGGGGGCCGGGCGCCGGAAGCGGGTGAGGACGGCGACGCCCAGCGTCGTGCCACGGGCTCGGATCGGCACGGACATCGTGGCGTGGATGCCGTACCCCCTGACCCGCTCCATCCGGGCCTTGTCCCAGGTCAACCACTGGGTGAGGTCGTCTGAGGGGGCTTGCGCGACGATCGTCCGGCCGGCCAGCACGGAGTCGGCCTGGGGTGAGGAGGCGGGGTACACGTCCAGCTGGCCCGGTGGGACCACGGCCTCGAAGCTGTCCGGATCGATCGACTGATGGGCCGCCCGGCGCAGAGTGATCGGCGCGGTCGGCGGCTCCGCGGAGGGCTCGCTCCCGAACTCCGGCGGGTCCAGCAGGTCGACGCTGACGAAGTCGGCGAGGGCGGGAACGCAGACATCCGCCAGCTCCTGCGCCGTCCGGACGACGTCGAGTGTCGTGCCGATGCGGAGGCTCGCTTCATTGACCAGGCGGAGCCGCTCGCGTGCCAGGTACTGCTCGGTGAAGTCGTGCACGGCGACGCACACACCGCACACCCGCCCGGTGCCGTCGGTGATCGGCGCCATCCGGGCCAGCCGGGCGTCGACCCGGCCATCGTCGCCGAGCGGCACGTGGGTGTGGACATCGTGCCCCCGGCCGGTCGTGAGCACGTGGTGCAACTGCTGCTCGATCTCCTCGCCCTGGGTTCTGGCGAGGAACTCCGGCACCCGTAGCCCCCGGACGCGCTCCTCGGGCAGCCCGATCAACGCGGCCATGTCGGCGTTGATCCGGTACACCCGGAGCCGCTCGTCGTGGATCGCGACGGCGCAGGGAGTCTGGAGGAGGCTGGTCTTCTCCAGCGGATCGTCGGCCGGTCGGTCCCGGTCGCCCTCCAGAGGTGTCACGACGAGCCAGTCGTCGGTGCCGCTGTCCGGTGGTTGCCGATGGTGAGCGAGCAGCCACACGGACACCGTACGGCCGTCCCGGTGGCGCAAAGTGAGCGTTCCGTCGCAGCGGGGCTCGCGGAGAGCCGGCGCCGGGCCCTCGACCAGCTGTGCGGCGGGGCGTCCCACGACCTCGTCGGCCGTCCAGCCCAGCAGCCGCCGCGCGCCTTCGCCCCACTCGGTCACGGTGCCGTCGCGGTCGATGACAGCCCGGGCCGTGGCGGCCTCGTCGAAGGGGTAGACCGGGCTCATCGTCGTCACTCCATCGCGCATACGCACAGTGAACGGTTGGGCCACTTCAGTTCCAGCGTAGTGCGTTGTGGTCCTGCGTGAACCGGGCACCGGCCACCCCGGGTACTCCGGGTCAAGAGGCAGATCCGGCCGATGTGACCCCTGGGGCAGAAGTACATCACCCGACCCTTGACGGGCGTGTGTGGCAGCCCGTCAGAATCTGTTTGTTCACGATCAGTTGTGAGTACTTCTGGGCCCTGATGAGGGAGAGCCGCCATGTCGGTCACTCGCAGATCGGTTTTGATCACCGGTACGGCCGCACCGGCCGCCGGAGCGCTGCTGGGCACGCCGGGAGCACAGGCCGCCGAGGCCGCCGCCCGGGTCACGGGCCGCCACACCCTCGCCCTGCGCGACGGCTGGCGCTTCGCCCTGGTGAACCCGGGCGGCATCACTGACCCGACCGGCGCGTATGCCGACGCCGCCGAGCCCGGCCACGACGACTCGGGCTGGCGTCAGGTGGCGGTGCCCCACGACTGGAGCATCGAGTCCGCCCCGACCACCGAGCACGGCACCACCAGCGGCACCGGCTTCTTCCCCGGCGGACTCGGCTGGTACCGCCACACCTTCACCCTGCCGCCCGCCCTCGCGGGCAAGCGGATCTCGGTGGAGTTCGACGGCGTCTACATGGACTCGTACGTCTACTGCAACGGCAAGGAGGTCGGCCGCCACCCCTACGGCTACACCGGCTTCGCCTTCGACCTCACCGATCTGGTGCGCCCCGACGGCAGCACCGAGAACGTGCTCGCGGTCAAGGTGCAGAACCAGTTGCCCAGCAGCCGCTGGTACTCGGGCAGTGGCATCTACCGCGAGGCCCGCCTCGTCGTCACCGAGCCGGTGCACGTGGAGCGCTGGGGTACGTATGTCACGACACCGGAGATCACCGACGAGCGGGGCGTCGTACGTGTGCAGACCTCGGTGGTGAACGCCTCCGGCGACGGCGCGGACGTCGAGATCGTGTCGCGGATCGCCGATCCCCGCGGCCGTACCGTCGCCCGTACGTCCTCCACGGTCCCCGCCACCGACAAGGCGACCGAAACCCATGAACTCACCGTTCCAGAGCCGAAGTTGTGGGACTTCGACACCCCGCACCACCGCTACACCCTGAAGACCGAACTGCGCGTCGGCGGCAGAACGACCGACACCTGCCGCACCACCTTCGGCTTCCGCACCTTCCGCTTCGACCCGGACGAGGGCTTCCACCTCAACGGCGTCCACAGCAAGATCAAGGGCGTCGACCTCCACCACGACCTGGGCGCCCTGGGCGCCGCCGTCAGCATCGACGCGATCCGGCGGCAGATGACCATCATGAAGTCGATGGGCATCAACGCCTTCCGCACCTCCCACAACCCGCCCACCCCGGAGATGATCCAGGTCTGCGAGGAGATGGGCATCGTGATGCTGGTGGAGGCCTTCGACTGCTGGCGGACCGGCAAGAACCGCTACGACTACGGCCGGTTCTTCGACGAGTGGGGCGAGAAGGACGCCACCGAGATGGTCCTCGCGGCCCGCAACTCGCCCGCCGTCCTGATGTGGTCCATCGGCAACGAGGTCCCCGACTCCACCTCCACCGCCGGGCTCGCCATGGCCGACCGCGTCATCGACGCCATCAGGGCCGCCGACGACACCCGCCCGCTGGTCATCGGCTCCGACAAGTACCGCCGTCTGCCGGCCAAGGGCTCGGCGGCCGATCTGATGCTGGCCAAGCTGGACGGGCTGGGCCTCAACTACAACACCGCCAAGTCCGTCGACCAGTTGCACGCCGCCTATCCCCACCTGTTCCTCTTCGAGTCCGAGTCGTCCTCCGAGACCTCCACGCGCGGCACCTACCAGGAGCCCGAGCGCCTCAACACGGGCGAGAACCACACGCCGGGCAAGCGGGCCACCTCGTCCTACGACAACAACCTCGCCTCCTGGACCATGAGCGGCGAGTACGGGCACAAGAAGGATCGGGACCGGAAGTGGTTCGCCGGGCAGTTCCTGTGGTCCGGCATCGACTACATCGGCGAACCCACGCCCTACGACGTCTTCCCGGTCAAGGCGTCCTTCTTCGGCGCGGTCGACACGGCCGGCTTCCCGAAGGACATGTACTACCTGTTCCAGAGCCAGTGGATCAGCGAGCCCATGGTCCACCTGCTGCCGATGACCTGGAACCACGCGGAGGGCGACACGGTCGAGGTGTGGGCGTACTCGAATGTCGACACCGTGGAGCTGTTCCTCAACGGAAAGTCCCTCGGCACGCGGACGTTCGACACCAAGAAGACCGTCGACGGCCGGGCCTACCTGGAGACCATCGAGGCGACCGGCGACGACAAGACCTTCACCGACGGCCCCTACCCCGGCAGCTACACCAGCCCGAACGGCAGCGCCGGCAAACTCCACCTCACCTGGAAAGTGCCATACGAGCCGGGGGAGTTGAAGGCGGTGGTACGCGGGGACGGCAAGGTGGTCGCCACCGATGTGCTGCGCACGGCCGGTGCGCCGAGGGCCGTACGCCTTGCCGCCGACCGCAAGTCCCTGGCCGCCGACGGCCGTTCGCTGGTCTTCTTGACCGCCGAGATCGTCGACGCCCGTGGTGTGGTGGTGCCCGACGCCGAGGACCTGATCTCCTTCGAGGTGACGGGCGGCTCGCTCGCCGGCCTCGACAACGGGCGGGAGGAGAGCGCCGAGCGCTACCAGGCCAGCACGCGTACGGCCTTCCACGGCAAGGCGCTGGCGATCGTACGGTCGGGCACGAAGTCGGGCTTCCTGAAGGTGACCGCACGGGCCGAAGGACTGAGGGCGGGCAGCGTGACCGTGAAGACGACTCCCGCCCGGTCGGCCGCGCGCACCCCGGCCGCCGTGTTCGAGCCCGACTACCCGGCGCCCCCGAACTACCCGCACGCGGACGCCAGTTACTCCGGCCGTCCGGACACCCTCCCGGCCGCGATGCTCGACGGCGACCCGGCCACCGGCTGGTCCAACGGCTTCCACAAGGCGGCCACGGCCCTGCTGCCCGCCTTCGACGGGGCCCGGGCCGAGGACTGGGTCTCGCTGGACTTCGGCCGGACGCGGACCATCGACCGGGCCGAGGTCTCCTTCACCGTGGACGCGACGCACACCCTGCCCGCGTCGGTCGATGCCGAGGTCTGGGACGGGCGCCGGTACGTGCCGGTCGAGGGGGTGGCCGTCGACTGGGCCACCGCCTCGGACGCGCCGACCGTCATCACCTTCGACGCCGTACGCGGCTCCCGGCTGCGGCTCACCCTGACCAGCGCTCACCCAGGGGAGGCCCGCGGGGCGGTGCGGATCAGCAAGTTGGAGGTGCCCACAAGCTGAGCCGATGAGCGGTCCGGGCGGGAACCAGTCCCGTCCGGACCGTTGACGGGGTGTCATGCTGCCAACAAACATGGCTGCGTCCGTCTTTGGGAGCGCTCCCATAGCGAGCGTCACCCGTACCTCCCCCCAGGAGCCCAGACGTGAAACGACGCAGAACCACCCTGTTGTCCCTGACGGCCCTGCTGGCGGCGGGACTCACGGCCCTCCCGGCCGCACCGGCCGGCGCCGAAGAGGTCGAGCAGCTCAAGAACGGCACCTTCGACACCACGACCGAGCCCTGGTGGGCGACCAGCAACGTCACCGCGGGCCTGTCCGACGGGCAGCTCTGCGCCGACGTGCCCGGCGGCACCGCCAACCGCTGGGACGCCGCCGTCGGCCAGAACGACATCGCCCTGGTGAAGGGGGAGTCGTACCGCTTCTCCTTCACCGCCAACGGCTCGCCCGAGGGGCACGTCGTGCGGGCGATCGTCGGCCTGTCGGCGGCGCCGTACGACACCTACTTCGAGGTGACGCCGGAGCTGAGCGTCTCCGGGAACACGTACTCGTACACCTTCACCTCGCCCGTCGACACCCCGCAGGGCCAGGTCGCCTTCCAGCTCGGCGGCAGCGCGGACGCTTGGCGCTTCTGCATGGACGACGCCTCCCTGCTGGGCGGCGTACCGCCCGAGGTGTACGAGCCCGACACCGGGCCGCGGGTGCGGGTGAACCAGGTCGCCTATCTGCCCGCCGGGCCCAAGAACGCCACGCTGGTCACCGACGCCACCGAGAAGCTGCCCTGGCAGCTGAAGAACGCGTCCGGAGCCGTGGTCGCCCAGGGCTGGACCGTGCCGCGCGGCACCGACGTCTCCTCCGCCCAGAACGTCCACTCCATCGACTTCGGCGCCCACCGCAAGCAGGGCAAGGACTTCACGCTGGTCGCCGACGGAGAGGCGAGCCGCCCCTTCGACATCGGCACGGCCGCCTACGAGCGGCTGCGCCTGGACGCCGTGAAGTACTACTACACGCAGCGCAGCGGCATCGCGATCCGCGACGACCTGCGCCCGGGCTACGCCCGCCCCGCCGGACACGTCGACGTCGCACCCAACCAGGGCGACGGCGCCGTGCCCTGCCAGCCGGGGGTGTGCGACTACACGCTCGACGTCACCGGCGGCTGGTACGACGCCGGCGACCACGGCAAGTACGTCGTCAACGGCGGCATCTCCGTATGGGAGCTGCTGAGCACCTACGAACGCGAACTGCTCGCCCGCACCGGGGAGTCGGAGAAGCTGGGCGACGGTACGCTCGCCATCCCGGAGAGCGGCAACAAGGTGCCGGACATCCTGGACGAGGTCCGCTGGGAGCTGGAGTTCCTGCTGAAGATGCAGGTGCCCGCGGATCGGCCGCTGGCCGGCATGGCGCACCACAAGATCCACGACGAGCAGTGGACGGGCCTGCCGCTGCTGCCGAGCGACGACCCGCAGAAGCGCGAACTGCATCCGCCGTCCACCGCGGCGACCCTGAACCTGGCGGCGACGGCCGCGCAGGCGGCGCGCCTGTACAAGCCGTACGACAGGGAGTTCGCGGCGAAGACCCTGGACGCCGCGCGCAAGGCATGGTCGGCGGCGCTCGCCCACCCCGACCGGTACGCCTCGGAGAGCGACGGCATCGGCGGTGGCACCTACGCCGACAACGACGTGACCGACGAGTTCTACTGGGCCGCGGCGGAGCTGTATCTCAGCACAGGAGAGAAGGAGTTCGCGGACCACGTCCTCAACTCCCCGGTCCACACGGCCGACATCTTCGGTCCCCTCGGCTACGACTGGGCCAGGACCGCGGCGGCGGCCCGGCTGGACCTGGCGACCGTGCCGAGCAGGTTGCCCGGCCGGGACAAGGTGCGCCAGTCCGTCGTCAAGGCAGCGGACCGCTACCTTGCCACGCTGAAGTCACACCCGTACGGAATGCCGTACGTCCCCGACGGCAACCTCTACGACTGGGGCTCCAACCACCAGATCCTGCACAACGCCGTCGTCATCGCCACCGCGTACGACATCACGGGCGCCTCGAAGTACCGGGACGGCGCGCTGCAGAGCATGGACTACCTCTTCGGCCGCAACGCGCTGAACATCTCGTACGTGACCGGCTACGGCGAGGTCAACTCCCACAATCAGCACGCCCGTTGGTACGCCCGCCAGCTCGACCCGAACCAGCCGAACCCACCGGTCGGCACGCTCGCAGGCGGGCCGAACTCGAGCATCCAGGACCCCTACGCACAGAGCAAACTCCAGGGCTGCGTCGGCCAGTTCTGCTACATCGACGACATCCAGTCCTGGTCGACGAACGAGCACACGATCAACTGGAACTCCGCCCTGACCCGGATGGCGTCCTTCGTGGCCGATCAGGGATGACCGCTGAGGTTCACATGCCCTCGTCGTCCCGGTGCACGTGCGTGAGCTTGTCGGGGTTCGACACGATGTAGACGTTCGACACCCGGTCGCCCTCCGGAGTGAGGTCCATGACCATCACGGCGTAGGGCGAGGCTCCCTGGAACAGCACCGCCGCGTCGTCGCCGTTGACGCGGCGGTAGCTCAGATCGAGCCCCTGTGTGCCGCGCCGGGCCGCGTAGCCGGTGAGCAGGCGGACCGCCTTGTCCCGGCCGTGCACGGGACGCAGCCCGGCCCTGCGGTTTCCGCCGCTGTCCGTCCACACAGGGGCGGTCGGACATGGCGGGGCCTCCCGGGGCGGCGCGATACACCACTGGGAGGTGCGGAGCGGTCCGAATGTGACATCGGCGCTGCCGAATGTGACGTACCTCTCAAGGATTCTGAGCGCTCTCTGCCCGTCCGGTACCTACCCCGATCCCTGCTGAGCTGGTGATATTTACGAGTAAGTACCCGCGCGGTACCGTGATGCCATGCCAGCCCTCAACGTGGAGTTCAGTGATCGTGAGCTGGAGGACCTGCGGCAGATCGCCAAGGAGCGCGGTACGTCGATGAAGGCCCTCGTGCGTGAGGCGGCCGCGGCCGACATCGCCCGGCACCGGGCGCTGCAGGAGGGCGCCGAGGCCTTCCGCCGGTTCTTCGCGGCCCACGCCGACGAGTTCGCGGCCGCCTTCCCCGACGACGAACCGCCCGCCGGCGGCGAGGGACGGGCCGCCTGACCGATGGCACCCGTCCTGCACATCGACGTGCCCTGGCTGCTCCAGCGCCACGAGGAGGTCCTGCCGGACCAGCCGACGATCAACGACTTCTCCGCACTGGTCGCCGCCGTCGCCCGGCACCGCGTCGATCCGCCCCGCCTCGGCGTGGACTCCGACCCCGCCTGGCGGGCCGCCGCACTGCTGCACACCCTCGCCCTGCTCAAGCCCCTTCCGTCGGCGAACGCCCGTTTCGCCTGCGCGACGGCCGTGGCGTACATGTTCGTCAGCGGCGTCGGCATCGACCCGCCCTACGGGGCGCTGGTGGACCTGGCCCGGGATCTGATCGACGGCAAGACCGACGTCTACGGCGCCGCTGACCGGCTGCGCTCCTGGCAGATCTGACGCGCCCGACCCGGCCGCCCCTCCCGCCCCCGGGACCGCCGGCCGAGGGCGGGAGGAACAGGGCCGGCGGCCGCCTCACGCAGGGGAGCCGCCGTCCTGCGCGGGGGCCCAGGCCCTGTCGGCCCGGCGAGAGAGGCCGGTTCCATCCAACTGCTCGGCCGGAGACGTCGGGAGCGTGCGCGGCACCCCGTTGCGTGCGTCGGTTTCATACGGGGCGCATGGAATGGTGAATGGTCGGGCCGACGGCGTGAGTTACCATTGAATCTGACTTTATTTCAGTGTGGCTGATGTTGCCCAAGTGCCTTGTTGGCCGTGAGCGCGATGTGCAAGGGTGAACCACCCGGCGGGGGGAGTAATGGCCGGGCACATTCGCACTTCGGTGAACCGGTCGTGCGAAGCGCCAAGGGTGAATTCACGCTCCCCGCACCCCGCCAAAAGGTACGCACCAACCCGGGCTCCTTTTCGGCGGTCAGAACCCCCGTGTACCACCTGCGTGGGAAAGGAATCCGCTCAGTGCCCACCCCCCACCCCCCTCGCCCTCCTTACCCGCCGTCCGGCGGAGATCCCGGAGAATCCGACGAGTCCCTCGCCGCCCGGCTGAGAGGGGCGTCGGATGTCGAAGTCGCCCATTCCACCGCCCTGCTGATCGCCCGGCACTGGCCGGCGGTCCACTCCTACGCGATCGTCTGCCTCGCCTCCTCGGCGAACGTCGCCGCCATGGTGACCACGGCCGCCTTCCACCAGGTCTTCGACCGTCTCACGCTGGGCGAGCCGGGCATCGCGCTGCGCCCGCTGCTTCTGGTGACCGTGCGGGACACGGTCCGGCGGTGGGCCTCGGAGGAGCGAATATCCGGTGTACTGCCGGAGTTGCAGAAACCCGCGGGGGGCCGTGGTATGCGGGCGGCCAAGTCCATGACGCCCGAAAACCGCAAGCTGGCCGAGCGCGCATTCCAGGCCCTTCCCGGACCCGCCCGCTGTCTGCTGTGGCACACCGAGGTCGAGGGGGAGCCGCTCGACTTCCCCGCCGGACTCCTCGGCATGGACACCGACACGGCGTCGGCCACCCTCGAACTGGCCCGGGACAAATTCCGCGAGGGCTGTGTACGGGCCCACCAGGAACTCGCACCGAGCAAGGACTGCCGCTTCCACAACCGTCTCCTCGACGTCCCGATCCGCCGCGGCAGGGCACTCCTGCCGGACGTTCAGCAGCATCTCGCCGAGTGCCGCCACTGCCGGGACGCAGCCGAACAACTGAGCCATTTCGAGGCCGGGTTGGACGTTCTGCTCGCCGAGGCGGTGCTCGGCTGGGGCGCCCGTCGCTACCTCGAGTCGCGACCGGGCCGCACCCCGCACCGACCGGGTGCCCGCGGTCGGCGCGCCGCCCGGCACTCCGGACGGGGGAGAGGAATGGCACGCCATCGCATCCTGGACCGCATTCCGATCCCCACCGTGGCGGGCCGCTCCTCGCGGGCCGTGCGCACCGGAGTGGGCATCGTCTCCGCCGCCCTGCTCGGCACCGTCCTCGCCACCAGCCTGTCGTCCTACGACGGCGACACCGACACCACGGCCTCCGCCGGCGCCAACGACGACCGCGGCTCCGCGCCCGGCACCGGCGCTCAGGCCCCGCCCACCGTGTCCGCCACGCCGCCCGGCGCCGCCCAACTCCCCACCGCACCCCGGCAGACCAGGCTGCGCAACGCCGCCGCCGACCTGTGCCTCGACCTGCGGGACGGGACCGAGGCCGAGGCCGGTACCGGGACCGAGCTGGCGGTGTGCTCGGCCGACCCGGCCCAGCAGTGGACGTACGAGAACGACGGGCTGCTGCGCAGCGTGGCCGATCCCGACCTGTGCCTGGACTCGCACGCGGACGCCGGTGTCGTCATCCTCGGCACTTGTGCCGCCGCCAGGAGCGAGCGGGGCGAGGACGTGCGCTACGACCTCACCGTCCGCGGCGAGTTGCTGCCCCGCTGGGACGAGCAGCTCGCGCTCTCCTCCACTGCCGGTGAACCGGGCGCCGACATCGTCGTCAAGGTCCGCGACGGCTCCACCGCCCAGCGCTGGCTGACCGACCCCGAACCGGCCGACGCGGGGTCCCTGTCGGTCGCGGAGACGACCGATCCGTCCGCGCGACCGGTGGGACTGCCGGGCGGTTCCTAGCCGACGACGCCGCACCGGCCAGGGCGCCCTACGCGACCATGCCGTGCGCCGCGCCGGCGATCAGCTGTGAAAGCCCGGCTCCGGCCGGGCGCCCGCCGGTGTGCGTGGCGGTCATGCGGACTCCTCGACGAGGACGAGGTCGGCGGGTCCGACGGTGGCGGGTGTGGCGTGCCCGGACAGGGCGAGGGTGAGATCGAGTTCGGCGAGCAGACAGCGGATCACATGCTCCACGCCCGCCCGGCCGTCGAGTGCGAGACCGTACACGTACGGCCGGCCCACCAGGACCGCCCGCGCGCCGAGCGCGAGTGCCTTGAAGACGTCGTCGCCGGTGCGCACCCCGCTGTCGAACAGCACCGTCAACCGGTCACCGGCCGCCGCGACGACCCCGGGCAGCGCGTCGGCCGCCGCGACGGAACCGGCCACCTGACGTCCGCCGTGGTTGGACACCACCACGCCGTCCATCCCGGCGTCGGCGGCGGCCCGGGCGTCGTCCGGGTGCAGGATGCCCTTGAGGACGATCGGGCCGTCCCAGTTCTCCCGCAGGAACGCCAGGTCCGGCCAGGTCTTGGCGGGGTCCGCGAACATGCCGACGAAGTGCATCACCGCCGCGTTCGGATCCTCATGGACCGGCTTGGCCAATCCCGCCTGAAAGGCCGGGTCGGAGAAGTAGTTGGCGGTGCCCACGCCGTGCAGGAACGGCAGATACGCCTGGTCGAGATCGCGTGGCCGCCACGCGAGCAGCGGGGTGTCCAGCGTGACGACCAGCACGCTGAACCCGGCGGCCTTCGCCCGGTTCAGGAAGCTCCGCGTCACCTCGCGGTCCTTCGCCCAGTACAGCTGGAACCAGCGCTCGGCGTCGCCCATCGCCTCCGCGACCTGCTCGATGGGTGTGCTGGACGCCGAGGACAGCACATACGGCACGCCCTGAGCGGCGGCGGCCCGGGCGGCGGCCGGCTCGGCGTCCGGATGCATGATCGACAGCACGCCGACCGGCGCCAGTGCCAGCGGGGCGGGCAGCGGGCGGCCCAGTACCTCGACGGACAGGTCCCGCTCGTGCACGTCCCGCAGCATCCGCGGCACGATGCGGCGCCGGTGCAGGGCCGCCCGGTTGGCACGGGCGGTGCTGCCGTCCCCGGCGCTGCCCGCCACATAGCCGACGGGGCCCGGTCCGAGCCGCTGCTCGGTGAGCTCCTCCAGCCGTGTCAGATCGGTGGGCAGCCGCGGTACGGCTCCCGTCATCCCGTTCAGATAGATCTCGTACTGGAAGTCAGCCCAGTGTCTGGCCATCGCCCGGTCCCCGCCTCTCACCGTCGAGCCGCGTCGTCCCGACGATACTGGCGAGTAAGGGCACGTCCGTCCAGGGTGTGACTCAGGCCCGGACGGCCGACCGGTGCAGGATCCCGGCCAGTTCGCGCGGCCGGGAGAACATCGGCCAGTGACCGGTGTCCATCCGGACCAGCTTCCAGCTCTCGCTCTTGAGCAGCTCCTGAACGGCGTCCATCGGTTCGTCCCCGTCGAGCAGGCACTTGATGTACGTCGCCGGCAGCTCGCCCAGCGGGCGGGACAGGGCGGCCGGTTCGGTGAGGGACGCGCCCGGGTGCGGGGTGGAGCCGTCGATGATCCGGGCGATCTGATCACCCGTCAGGTCCTGGCCCGCATAGTCGTCCGCGGTGAGCGGGGGCCAGAAGCCGCCGCCCGCCTCGATCGACGCCCGCACGTGGTCGCTCGGCCAGCCCGACAGGAACGACTCCCCGTCCACAGGCACGGTGGAGTCGACGAACACCACCCGGGCCAGCCGGTCCCCGATCCGCTCGGCTGCCTGGCCGACCGGGATGCCGGAGTAGCTGTGCCCGACCAGCACGACGTCCCGCAGATCGAGGCGCTCCACCTCGTCGACGATGTCCTGGACGTGTCTCCGCTGCCCGGCCGGCACGTCCCGCTTCTCGGCGAGACCGGACAGGGTCAGCGGATGGACGCCGTGTCCGGCCGCCCGTAGCTCCGCCGCCACCTCGTCCCATGCCCACGCGCCCAGCCACGCACCTGCCACCAGTACGAAATCGGTCATGGTGGCAAGGTAGCGGCAGGGTCCGACAACGGCCCGGCGATCAGTCCGCGAGCTGCGCCTTCTCCCGGACCGACGCGCCCTCGGCGCCCGCCCCCGGACCGGTGATCGGCGGCACCGGCACGTCCACCGTCCGCGCCAGCCGCGCGCCCTCGGGTCCGTACACCGCGCGGGGCTCGGGGAACAGCCGCAGCAGCGTCAGGAACAGCACCGCGGCCACGGCCAGCGAGAGCGGCAGGCCGATGTCGACGCCGTTCGCCAACTCGCCGAGCGGGCCCACGAACTGGCCCGGGATGTTGGTGAACAGCACACCGACGACGGCGGACACCCACCAGGCGGTCGTACCACGCCAGTTCCAGCCGTGCGCGAACCAGTAACGGCCGCCGCGTTGACGGCGGTTGAAGACCTGCAGGGCCTCAGGGTCGTACCAGCCGCGCCGAGTCCAGTAGCCCAGCATCATCACGACCATCCACGGTGTGGTGCAGGTGATGATCATCGTGGCGAAGGTGGAGATGGACTGCACGATGTCCAGCCCGAACCGGCCGACGAAGACGAACGCGATCGACAGCACGCCGATCAGCACCGTGGCCTGCACCCGGGACAGCCGCGGGAACACCGAGGAGAAGTCGAGGCCGGTGCCGTACAGCGCCGTCGTGCCGGTCGACAGGCCGCCGATCAGCGCGAGCAGACACACCGGCAGGAAGAACCACGAGGGCGAGATCGCCAGTAGCCCGCCCACGAAGTCGGGAGCGGCCGGATCGACGTACTCCGGCGCCTTGTTCGCGATGATGCTCGCGGTCGCCAGGCCGAAGACGAACGGCAGCAGCGTGGCGATCTGCGACAGGAACGCCGCACCGACCACCCTGCGGCGCGGGGTGCTCGCCGGGATGTAGCGCGACCAGTCGCCGAGGAACGCCCCGAACGACACCGGGTTCGACAGCACGATCAGGGCCGCGCCGATGAACGACGGCCAGAACAGCGACTGCGTCGCCGCGTCCGCCGAGTCGGTGAAGACGCCCGCGTACGACGGGTCGAAGTCACCGGCGAAGGCGATCGCGCCGAGCAGGAACAGCGCGCTCGCCGAGGTCACGGCGATCTTGTTGACGAACAGCATGAACCGGAAGCCGTACACGCACACGACCAGCACCAGCCCGGCGAACAGGGCGTACGCCAGGGCGTAGGACACGTTGCCGCGGTGCAGGCCGAACAGCCGGTGGGCGCCGCCGACCAGGGCGTCGCCGGAGCTCCACACCGAGATGGAGAAGAACGCGACCGCGGTCAGCAGGGAGAGGAAAGAGCCGACCACACGGCCGTGCACGCCGAGGTGGGCGGACGAGGAGACGGCGTTGTTGGTGCCGTTGACCGGTCCGAACACCGCCATCGGGCACAGGATCAGCGCGCCCGCGACGACCCCGAGGAGCGTCGCCGCGAGGCCCTGCCAGAAGGAGAGGCCGAACAGGATCGGGAAGGCGCCGAGGACACAGGTGGAGAACGTGTTCGCGCCACCGAAGGCGAGCCGGAACAGGTCGAACGGAGTCGCGGTGCGTTCCGCGTCGGGGATGCGGTCGACGCCGTGGCTCTCGACCTCGGTGAGCGGCGGGGGAGGGGTGACTGCTGCGGGATCAGGTACGGGGGACACGAGGGCTCCAGCGAAGCGGCGGCGGTGGAGCGCGGGTGGCGCGGCGGGACGGCGGTGGGCGCGCGGGGTGGCGCACTCGGGGGAACGGCCGTCGGTGCCGCGGGGTGTGCGACGTGGGCGGATGCCGTCCTCGGTGGGTTCGCCGACGGTACGGCGCCGGGGGCGTCCCGAACCAGAGGACGGTTCATCCATCTTTCGTGTCCGTCATGGATGATTCGGCCACCGCGGGCGGTCATTCGTCGTTCGTGGTGGGGTCCTTCGTGTCCTCCGGGGTCTCGGCGTCCGGTCCCTGCGCCCGTACGCGCTGGACGTGTTCGAGGGAGTCCCGCAGTTCGGCCAGCCAGTCGTCGGCGTGCCGCTGGACCAGACGCACGCACCAGGCGAGGGCGTCGCTGCGGCTGCGGGCGACGCCGCCCGCGATCAGGGTGTCGAGCACCTGGCGTTCGGGCTGCCGCAGCCGGGTCATGACGGGTGCTGCCACATGCGTGAACAGCGCGCGCCGCCCGCCGCACTCCACGCCCCATGACACCTTCCGGCCGAACCGGTGCTCGGCCTCGCGGGCCACCGCCATCCGGTCCTCCCGGGTGCGTTCCCGGAACTCCTCGATCCGGCCCTGTACGGCCGCGTCCCGCTCGGCGGCCGAGACGTCGTCGGCGAGCCGGGGTTCGGGGATGCGGCCGATCACGGTGATCTCCTCGCGGTCGACCGTCACCTCGGTCACTTCCTCGAAGAGGTCGTCGGGCAGTCGGCCGGCGAACCAGCCGCGCAGTTTCTGTTGCTGCTCTGTCGTAATCATGTAATGACGATTACTCCGTCGCAGCATGAACACAAGGGGTCGGGACGGAGTCCGCCGAGAGCTCAATCGGAATGTTTCAGGCCGATTAACCAGCCTGGGTAATCCGGCCACCCGGCCGTCCGGGACGATCACGAACCGCCCGGATCGGCGATTGGAACGTTCGAATTCCGTGACTTCACGCCACTGATTCAACACGCAAGGTTACTGAAATCCATGGGGTCGAGGTGAGTTTCGGCGGCGGACTCGGCAGACTCGCGCTCGCCGATCCGGCACCGACCGAGCCCGGGTCCGGCACCTCATCGAATCGAGCGGAAGGATGCACACAATGCGGAACCCCGCGCGCTGGGCAGCGACCCTCGGCCTCACGGCCGCCGCCGTCTGCGGACCCCTGACCGGAGCCTCGCACGCCACGCCGCCCACCGCCCCGGCCACGCTCTACGCCCCGTCGGCCCTGGTGTTCACCGTCGCCCACGGCGAGACCGCGGCCACCGTCACCCCGGAGCGCGCGGTGACGCTGAGCTGCGCGCCGACGCCGTCCGGAACGCACCCGAACGCCGTCGGGGCCTGCGTCGAACTGCGGGGCGCGGACGGGGACTTCGACGCCCTGGAAACCAGAACGGGCGTGTGGTGCACCCGGGAGTACGACCCCGTGGTCATCCGGGTGAGCGGCGTCTGGCAGGGCGAGTACGTCTCCTATGAGCGCACCTTCGCCAACGAGTGCGTGAAGAACTCGTACGGGACGAGCGTCTTCGCGTTCTGAGGGACCGGGATCGCACGGTCCCCGTGCATGCCGTGAGCGGCCCGCAGTTGGGGAGTGCGGGCCGACGTCGCGGGGCCCCTGCGGTCTCGCCCCAGGGGTCGGCGGGCGGAGTGGGGCCGCCCGCCGGCCCTGGGGATCACTCCCCGGACGGACCCTGGGTCCGGTCGCGGTGGCTGGTGTCGCACCAGGGATAGCGGCGGCTGCGGCGGCAGGTGCACAGGGCGACGCGGAAGCGGTCGGAGGTGACGGTGGTCCCGTCCTCCAGCTCCACTTCCACCGGGCCCTCGACCAGGACGGGGCCCTGGCGCTGGACCCTGATCCGGCGCGGTGTGTCAGAGGGGGAGTTCGGCACGGACGACCACCAGCTCTTCCTTGTCCTCGGCGGCGGACAGCAGTCCCCGTTCTCGTAGCCAGCGTTCCCGTTCGCGCAGTACGGGGCCGAAGGCGATCCGGCACCGCCGGGTCACCGTGGCCTTCAGGCCGGACGCGCGCAGCCCCTGCAGTGTGCGGTCCGGGTCGCTGAGGGCCGAGTGGACGACCAGCAGGACCCCTCCCGGGCGCAGCAGGGCAGGCGCCTCCCGGCAGATCCGGTCCAGGACGAGCCGGCCGTCGCGGCCGGCGTCCCAGGCCCGCGCCGTACCGCGCGGCTGCGGGCTCCCAGGGGGTGCGGGAACATACGGCGGATTGGCCAGGATCAGGTCGAACCGCAGGCCGCGTACGGGGGCGAAGAGGTTCCCGTGCCGGATCCGGACCGGCACTCCGGCCAGCCAGGCATTGACCCGCGCCGCCCACACGGCCCGCCACGACACGTCCACGGCCGTCACCCGGTTGCCCCGCCGCGCGGCCTGAAGGGCCAGCGCCCCGGTGCCGGTGCCCACGTCGAGGACGTCCGCGCCCGGCGGGAGCGGCTCTTCGGACAGGGCGTCGGCCAGCAGGGCGGTGTCTTCCTGAGGAGTGTAGACACCGGGTGGCACCAGGGGCTTCACGCCGCCCAGGTACCCCGGCATTCAGGAAATATGGGAGGCACCGGAAGGTGGCAGGGGTGTGCGCAGCGACGACCGTCCGGCACGCCATGCGGTGAGCAGATGCTCGGCGAGCCGGTCCTCCCCCTGTCCGGTCGCGTCGACACCGAAAGCGACGTCGGGCGCGAGGTGCGGCTCCTCGGCCAGCAGGCCGCCGATGACGTCGTGCCGTACGACCTGCTCGTGGACCGCGTCGGCCTCGACGTGCTCGTCGTAGAAGTGCTCCGCGGCCGGTCCGGCCCCGGTGCGGCGCATCGCCTCGGCGAGCCGCCGGGAACCGGGCGACGAGGTGACCTCCACCGCGGCGAAGTGGCCGACCAGCGCGCCCCGCAGGGCCCGGTGCAGGCCGAAGAGGGACATCAGGTTGACTGTGCCGAGCGCCTGAGCCGACGCTGCGTCGACGTAGTGTCCGTACGACGTGTCCAGGCCCAGGTCCGTCATCAGGTCGGCGAAGAGACGGGCATGCACCCGCTCGGGACGGCCGCCGCCGTACTCGTCGAACTCCACCGCCGCCATCGCCGCCTTGGCCCGGCCCCACAGCCGGGGCAGCACCCAGGCGTGCGGGTCGGCCTCCTTGAGGTGGTACACGGAGCGCTGGGCCGCGTACTCGCGCAGCTGCCACAGCTCGCCCTCGTCGCGCAGGTAGTGGGTGACGCCCGTGCCGTCGACCGGTTCGACGAGGAGCTGCGCGAGTGCCTCCTCGACCGTGTCGTGCGTGGGGGTGTCGGCGCGCAGGGCGGACAGGAAGCGGTGCTCCAGCGCCGCGCGGGTGCGCAGCAGGTCGGGGTCCCATTCGCGGTCCGCGGGCACGCCCTCGAAGCCGCGGTAGTGCAGTTCGTAGCAGAGGTGGAGGGCGAGCTGGAGATCGTCGCCGTACGCGGCCGCGGTCGCGACGTCCTCGTCGTGCGGCAGCGGACCCGTCCGCCGGAGGTACGCACCGACAGCGGCGGAGACCGGGCCCCGGGGGGACGGGAGGCGTGGCCCTTCGCGCTGTTTCATGCGGGCCGAGTACCCGAGCGGAACGCGGCTTCCCCTCCGAGTGGAGTCGGCCGTTGCGGGTACTCCGGGCACACATGAAGGCACTCGTGATCAATTGCACGCTCAAACAGTCGCCGGAGCCCTCCAACACGGAGGCGCTCGCCCGGGTCGTCGTCGAGCAGCTGGAGAAGGAGGGCGTGGATGTCGATGTCGTACGGGCCGTCGACCTGGACATCGCGCCGGGCGTGACCAGCGAGGCGGTGCGCGACGGCGACGCCTGGCCGCCCGTCCACGACAAGCTGCTGGACTCCGAGATCCTGGTCATCGCCTCGCCGACCTGGCTCGGCCGGCCCTCCTCCGTCGCCCAGAGGGTCCTGGAGCGGATGGACGCGATGCTCTCCGAGACGGACGACGAGGGCAGGCCGGTCGCCTACAACCGGGTCGCCGGCGTGGTGGTCACCGGCAACGAGGACGGCGCGCACCACGTCGTCAGCGAGATCTCGGGTGCGCTCGCAGACCTCGGCTACACGATCCCCGGCCAGGCCTGGACCTACTGGCATCTCGGCCCCGGCCCCGGCCCGAACTACCTCGACGACGAACGCGGCCGCGAGTGGTCCCACCGCACCGGCCGGGCCATGGCCGCCAACCTCACCGCGGTGGCCCGGGCCCTGACGGAACGGCCCGTGGGGGCACCGCCCGGGTAGGGGGCGGCGCCCGGCCCATCGTGTCGGCCGGGGAGCCGAAGGCCCAGCCCGTGCCCGGGCCCTGGCCGGTCATTCCCCCTGGGACTCCTCCTGAGCTTCGGTGTTGGGGGTGATGGCCTCCCCGGCCTCACCCCTGTGGCTGCGTTGCTCCGCCGAGTCGCGGGTGCGGTGCTCGGCGTCCTGGACCTCGCGCAGGATCTCCTCGATCGCGCTCTCGGGCTTCTCCTCGGGCTGCTCGGCGTCCGGCTTCTCCTCGGGCTGCTTGGCGTCCTCGGACACGGCGTGATTCCTCCTTCAGGGGCCGTTTCAGTGGGCGGCGGACGCGACGCGCAGTGGCACCGGATCCGGGGCAGGGGGCTCCTCGCTGAGCCGGCAGACCTCGGCCCACCAGGCCGAACCGTCCTCGATGTGGCGCAGCAGCACGCCCTCACGGATCGCCCACGGGCAGATGGTGACCGTCTTGAGCCCGGACAGTTTCATCGCCGTGTGCCCGACCACCGCGCCGGCCAGGCTCTGCTCGGCACGCGGCGCGGAAATGCCGGGGAGCAGTGCCCGCTCCGCGGCGGGCAGCGACGCCAGCCGGACCACCGCCGCCCGCAGGTCCGCGCGGCGCATCCGGCGGTCCGTGAAGGGGCCGTGCCGCCCCGGCGCCGCCCCGCACAGCCGGCCCAGCTGCTGGAACGTCCGGGAGGTGGCCACCGCGGTGTGCGGTCCCTCCCAGCGGATCCGCGCCGCGACGTCCCGCAGCTGATGGCGGACCTTGCGGCGCAACGCCCGGACCTGCTCCTGCGACGGCGGATCCTGCCCCGCGAGGAACTCGTGGGTCAGCCGTCCCGCGCCGAGCGGAAGCGACGCCACATAGTCGGGCAGCCGCCCGCGGCCGAAGGCCGCTTCGAGCGAGCCGCCGCCGATGTCCAGCAGGGCGAGCGGTCCCGACCGCCACCCCATCCAGCGCCGCGCCGCAAGGAACGTCAGCTCGGCCTCCACCTCCCCCGGCAGGGTGCACAGCTCCACTCCCGTCCGCGCCCGGACGCGGCGCAGCACCTCCAGACGGTTCGGGGCGTTGCGGACCACGGCGGTCGCGAAGGCCAGCGGGGCCGCAGCGCCCCACCGCGCCGCGGTCCGGCTCGCCTCGGCCACCGCGTCGACGAGCCGGACGACGGACTCCTCGGGGACCACGCCCCCGGGCTCGACCTGCTCGGACAGACGCAGGCGCCATTTGGCGGTGTGGACCGGCAGCGGCACCCCGCCCTCCGCATCCGCCACAACCAGCCGGACCGTGTTCGATCCCACATCCACCACGCTGATTCGCATGGACTGGCGGGTACCCGATTACGGCCCGGAACAACGGAGTCCGCTGCCTGCGCGCCCCCCAAGTGCGCCGATGCGACGGGAGGAGCCGCCCCCCTGACCGCTCAGGCCAACTGGCGCCGCACCAGCTCGTGCAGCCGCCCGCTGGTGTCCGCGAGGAGCTGTGCGGGCGGGCCCTGCTGGGCGACCTTGCCGTCCTCCATCACGATGACGCGGTCGGCGTCCAGCACCGTCGACAGACGGTGGGCGATGACGATCCGGGTGGCGTTGAGGGCCTTGGTGCTCTCGATGACCTTGCGCTGGGTCTCGTTGTCCAGGGCGCTGGTCGCCTCGTCGAAGAAGAGGATGCGCGGCCGGCGGATCAGCGCCTGCGCGATCATCAACCGCTGCCGCTGGCCGCCGGAGATCGCCCCGTTGCCCGCGACGATCGTGTGCAGGCCCATCGGCATGCGCTTGATGTCCTCGGCGAGCCCCGCCATTTCGGCCGCCGCCATCGCCTCCTCCGGCGTGTACGGCTCGGTGCCGCAGATGACGTCCAGGATCGAGCCGGTGAACGGCTGCGCGTGCTGGAGCACCACCCCGCACTGCCGCCGTACGGCCGACTGGTCGAGCGCCGCCAGGTCCTGGCCGTCGTAGAGGACACTGCCGGAGACCGGCTTGTCGAAGCCGATGAGCAGGCGCAGCAGCGTCGACTTGCCGCAGCCGCTGGGGCCGACGACCGCCACGAACTCGCCGGGCCGCACCTCGAACGACACGTCGTCCAGGACCAGCGGGCCGTCGTCGGAGTACCGGAAGGACAGCCGCCGCGCCTCCACGGCCCCGGTGAGCGGACCCGGCCGGGTGCTGGCCGTGCGCACCTCCGGCGTCGCCTGCAGCACCGGCTTGATCTGCTCGTACAGCGGCAGCGCGGCGACCAACGACACGAACGCGCCGGTGATCTGGGTGACCGAGGTGAGCAGCATGGTCACCGAGGTGTTGAAGGCGAGGAAGTCGGCGGCGGACATCGCGCCCCGCGCCGGGCCCGCGAGCAGCATGAACATCAGCAGCGAGCACAGCGGGAGATAGATCGCGCCGAGCACCGTGGTGAGGTTCTTGATCCGGCCGAGGCGCTGCTGCAGCTCCCGGCTGCGGGCGAACTCGCTCGCCCAGGCGGCGTAGGCGTAGTTCTCGGCGGCCGCGACCCGCAGCTTGGGCAGGCCCCGCAGGGTCTGGAAGGCCTGGTTGTTCAGCTTGTTGGTGAGCACCGTCAGGCGTCGCTGCCAGCGCACCTGCCACAGCTCGAGGCCGAGGAAGACGGCGGCGATGACGACCAGCATCCCGATCGCGGCCAGCGCCATCGGGACGCTGAACCAGAGCAGCAGCCCCAGGTTCATCGCGCCGATGGTGACCGACTGGGCGACCGTGGGCCCGACGCCCGCGAGCAGCCGGCGGATCGCGCTGATGCCCATGGCGGCACTGGCCAGCTCGCCGGTGGAACGCCCGGTGAAGAACTTCGTCGGCAGCCGCAACAGCCGGTCCCACACGGCCGGTTGGAGCGTGGCCTCGATACGGCCCTCCAGGCGCAGGATGGTCATGTTCTGCAGCAGCATGAAGGCCGCCGCGACGACACTGCTGACCATCACCGCCAGGCACACCTGCGCGATGAGCCCGGCCTGCGCCTTCGGCACGAACTCGCCGAGCACCTTGCCCGTGGCGATCGGCACCAGTGCGCCGATGGCGACCGTCACCAGCCCGCTGAGCAGCAGCCCGGTCACGTCGCCGCGGGTGCCCCGCATGCAGAAGCGCAGCAGGCCCAGCGGGCCCAGCGGGCGTTCGGGAAGCGGCCGGTAGAACATCACCGCGCGCGGCTCGAACTCCGCCGCGTTGGCCTTCTCGACCGGCGTCTCGCGCCCGGTCGCCGGATGCACCGCCACATAGCCGCCACGCCGCCACAGCAGTGCGACCGGCGCCCCGGACAGGGCGCGGTGGCCCACCAGCGGGCCGACGTTGTCACGCCACCAGCTGCCGTCCAGCCGTACCGCACGGGTGCGCACGCGCGAGGCGAGGGCGATGCGCTCGACCGGGTCGAGGCGGTCGCTCTCGGTGCCGCCGTGCCCGGGGTCGGCGAGGGCGATCCCGGCCGCGCCCGCGACCAGCTTGCAGGCCGCGTACGTGGCGTCCGCGTCGGCGGCCGTCGTGCGCTTGCCCGACGACTTGCCGATCGAGGCGAGCAGGGTCCGGTCGGCCTGGGCGCGTACCTGCTCACCGGCCCTGATACCGGCGGCCGTGCGCGTCTCGTGGGTGCGCTCCAGCTGTTCGATCCAGCGGTCCAGCGTGGTCAGCAGGCGGTACTGCTGGTCGACCATGCTCTGCCAGACCGCCGGGTCCATCAGCAGATCGGCCGCCGCCTCCGCCCCGTACAGGGAGCCGTACTGCACGCTGCCGGGCGGCACCTGCATCCAGAAGACGTCGTCGTCGGTCATCTCCGCGGCGCGCTCACCGGCGGTCGGCGCCTGGAAGAGGATGGACAGGCCGCGGCCGACGCCCAGGGCGAGGGCGTACTCCAGCGGGCTCGACGTGGGCGGTACGTACTGGGGGTTGCCGTACTCGTCGTACGACCAGGTCTGGGTGACGGCGGGCTGGTACAGCTCGCGCAACCCGATGCGGTGCACGACGCAGTCCCGCACCGGGCGGGCGACCAGCGTGTGCTGCGGTCCCGCGACCGGGCCGAGCAGCAGCGAGCCCGCCTCCAGCCGGCCGAGGTGGTGCCAGTGGCCCTGCTGTGCGGCGTCGACCGCGAACAGGTCGAGGGCGCCCGCCGCGACCAGCCACAGCACCTGCGGACCCTCGAGGTCCAGGCGGCCGAGCCCGGCGCAGTCGATCGGCGTGCCCAGCGAGCCGAGCGCCCCGAGGACGTAGTCGTCTTCGTGCACGGACGTCATGTCACCGCTCCCTGACCAGCGCCGCGTACGCCCCGCCGCGCGCCACCAGCTCGTCGTGCCGCCCGCGCTCCACGATCGTGCCGTGCTGGAGTACGACGATCTCGTCGCTGTCCCGCACCGTGCTGAGCCGGTGTGCGATGACCACACACGCGCAGCCGCGCCGGCGCAGATTGTCCATGACGACCAGCTCGGTCTCGGCGTCGAGCGCGCTGGTCACCTCGTCGAGCACGAGGATGCTGGGCCGGCGCACCAACGCCCGCGCGATCTCTAGGCGCTGGCGCTGCCCGCCGGAGAAGTTGCGGCCGTCCTGCTCGACCTTGCTGTGGATGCCGCCGGGCCGGCGCATGACGACGTCGTACAGTGCCGCGTCCCGCAGCGCCTCCACCACGGCCTCGTCCGGGATCGACGGGTCCCACAGCGCCACGTTGTCGCGCACCGTTCCCTCGAAGAGGAACACGTCCTGGTCGACGAAGGAGACGGAGGCCGCGAGCGAGCCGCGCGGGATGTCCTCCAGGCGCTGCCCGTCGATGCGGATCACGCCCTCCCAGGGTGTGTACAGGCCCGAGATCAGCCGGGAGACGGTCGACTTGCCGCTGCCGGAGCCCCCGACGAGCGCGACCTGCTGCCCCGGTCCGACCGTCAGGTCGAAGCCGGTGAGCAGCGGCTTGTCCAGCGGGCTGTAGCCGAAGGTGATGTTCTCCAGCTCCACGTGACCGTGCAGCCTGCGGGTGGAGTCGCCGCCCGCACGGTCGTACAGCGGGTCCGTGCGGAAGTTCTCGACGTCCTTCAGGCGGGCCACGTCTGCCGCGAAGTCCTGGATGCGGCCCGCGACGCCGTTGAGCCGGGTCAGCGGCGCCGTGAAGCGGGTCACCAGCGCCTGGAAGGCGACCAGCAGACCCACCGAGATATGGCCCTCGATCGCGCGCATGCCGCCGATCCACAGGATCAGTGCGCTGTTCAGCATCGCAAGGGTCGGCGCGACCACGCCCAGCCAGGCGCTCGGCACGCCGAGGCGCTGCTGCTCCTCCAGCGTCGTGGCGTGCTGCCCGGCCCACTTGCGGAAGTAGCCGTCCTCGCCGCCGGTCGCCTTCATGGTCTCGATCAGCTGGAGCCCGGTGTACGCCGTGTTGGTGAGCCGGGCGTTGTCCGCGCGCAGCTTCGCCGTACGGGTCGCGCGCAGCCGGATGACGACCCGCATGGCGACGATGTTCAGCAGGGCCACGCCGATGCCGACGAACGTCAGCTGCGGGTCGTAGGTGTACAGGAGCACGGCGTACAGCACCACGACCACCGCGTCCACGCCCGCCGCCGCGAGGTCGCGGGCGAGGGTCTCGGCCACGGCGTCGTTCGACTGGAGGCGTTGCACCAGGTCGGCGGGGCTGCGCTGGGAGAAGAAGGTGACCGGCAGCCGCAGCAGATGGCGCAGGAAGCGGGCGCTGGACAGGGTCGAGGAGATGATGCGGCCGTGGTGCAGGTTGGCCTGTTGCAGCCAGGTGAGGATCAGGGTGAGCAGCACACAGGCGCCCATGGACGCGAACAGCACGTCCAGCAGGGACGTCTGGCCGCCGATCAGGAACATGTCGATATAGGTCCGGCTGAGCGCGGGCACGGCCGCGCCGACCAGGACCAGCAGCAGACTCGCCAGGACGGCGGCGGGCATCGTGCCGGCGGTGCCGCGCAGCCGGGCGGGCATCGCGCCCCACACGCCGGGCTTGCGCCCGCCCCGCGCGAAGTCGTCGCCCGGCTCCATCGTGAGGACGACGCCGGTGAAGCTGCCGTCGAACTCCTCCATCGGGACGAAACGGCGGCCCTTGCCGGGATCGTTGATGAACACCCCGCGGCGGCCGAAGCGACGCCCCATGCCGTCGAAGACGACGTAGTGGTTGAACTCCCAGAACAGGACGGCCGGCGCCTTCACCTCGGCGAGGGCGGCCAGGTCCATCTGCATGCCCTTGGCCGTCAGGCCGTAACTGCGCGCGGCCTTCAGCAGGTTGCTGGCGCGCGAGCCGTCCCGGGAGACGCCGCAGGCGATGCGCAGCTCCTCCAACGGGACGTGCTTGCCGTAGTGGCCGAGCACCATCGCGAGGGAGGCGGCGCCGCACTCCACGGCCTCCATCTGCAGAACGGTGGGGGTGCGCACGGTCTTGCCGCGGCTCTTGGGGATCTGACGCTTGGGCGGGGCGGCGCGGCGTCTGCCCCGGGTCTCCTGGGCGGTGGTCACGGCAGCAGCCAATCGACGGGACGCTGATCGGCCAGCCGGATCGAACCCGTGGCCATGGTCATGGAGGTGAGGGCGTACGGCGGCCCGTCCGCCGACGACCACGTGTAGCCGCTCTTCGTGCCGGACGACTTGTCCAGGCGGACCAGCACCGCGACCGGGCGGCCGTCCTTCGTGAACTGCTCGCCCAGCTGGCTGTCGCCGAGGAACGCGGCGATCTGCTGCGCGGACTGGGGAGAGCGGTCCACCGACTTCACATGGCCGCGCAGGACGCCGTACTCCTGGGTGGGGACCGTCTGGACGGTCAGGTCCACGGCCGCGTTCGCGGGGATGGAGCTGGCGTTCTCCGCCGGGACGTACACCGTGGCGTACAGCGGGTCGTCCGCGTCGGCGACCTTCTCCACGGCGGCGACGTTCGCGCCGGTGGAGATGATCTGGCCGATCGTCGCGGCCAGTGCGGTGAGACGGCCCGCGGCGATGGTGCGGACCACCGTCTCGCCCTCGGCGGTACGGAGCTTGAGGACGGGGGAGTTCGCGGGCAGCCGCTCGCCCTCCTCGGCGAGGATCGCGGTCACCTGGCCCGCGACGGGGCTCTGCAGGATGTAACTGCCCTCGCCGTGCGTGAGGATGGCGGGCGCGCTCACGGTGGAGGTCACCGAGCCCGTCACGGCCCACACGGACGCGGCGGCCATCGCGACCACCGTCACGGACAGCACGAGCCAGCCCTGCGGGCGGGCGAGGCGCACCGGAAGGTCGAGCTCCTCCGGCGACTGGAGCTTGGCGAGGGCCTGTTGGCGGAACTGCACGGAACTTTCCCTCACCGGGTGGACTGCATGACGGCATCCGAAGAGCCCCGGAGCCGGGATACGGCTCCGGGACTCAACGGCACTGGGGTGCGATCAGAGACCGGCGACCAGGCTGGTGACCGGGGCGGTGTTCAGGCCGGTCACGCCCTCGACGGTGCCGACGACCGTGTCGACGGTGGCGGAAACGGGAGCGATGCCGTCCAGGGCGCCGGTCAGGGTGTTGACCGCGTTCACCGAGAGGCCGCCGGAGACGTTGTCCAGCTCCGCGTCGGAGATCTCGACGGTCTCAACCTGGGGGGTGGAGTTCATGATGGAACTTCCCTTCGTATGGATATCTCATAAGGGGGGAGCGGCCCCCTCTGAGGACAGATGGACGGCCGCGACCGCGGGGGCCGAGCACCCCTTCCGGGGCGCCCTCACGGACCTCGCGGTGCGATGGATCAAAGCACGCGGCGACCACGGGCTTCCAATCAATCACCCGTCTCACCAGGTCACTTGAGTACCGTCGGCCGCGATCCGTGCAGGCGCGCGCACGCGTTGTCGGCAGCTTCTTCACAAGCCGCACCGCATCGGCCCCTCCGGGCCCCTTGCTGCCCGGGCGGCGAATCCGGCACTCCCGCCCCAAAGGAGTCTCCGGGGGCGTGCGATTGTGCAGATCCGCCGTTCCCGGTGACTTGGTTGCGTATTGGATGTGCAGATTCCCTGAAGCTGGGATTCCGCTCACTGTTCGGAACGGACCGTTGTCGACCGGTCACGGATCGTATTAGCCCAGGAGGGCATAGACCGTGCTCGCGCGCGCCGCGAGTTCACCCGTCCGTTCGGCGGTCATGGCGATGTCGGCGAACGCCATGCGGCGGCCCAGCTTGGTCAGCACCGCCTCGATCAGGACATCCGAATCCGTCACCGCGCGCTGGAAGGACGTCGACTGCTGAACCGTCGTCATCGGTACGAAGGCGCCCCGCGCCGCCGAGACGGCGATCACGGTCGTGGTGTCGGCGGCCGCCATCAGGGCCTGCCCGGACAGCGCGCCGCCCTCCCGGGCCAGCCGCTGTGACCAGGGCATGCGCAGGACGGCCCGCCGGCCGCCCAACTCCTGTACAGACAGGCCCAGCTCCAGCACCCAGGGAGCGAAGTTGGCGGTGAGGATCTTGTCGGCTTCGGCGGTGGTCATCGTCATATGGGGGATTGTTCCCGGCGCGCGCCGACCGCGCGCGGGCTATGGCTGATTCGACGCCGTCCACCGGCGCATTGCGAACCGGAATTGAACGTCCCGCGCGCCCCATGCGTACCAGTGGCCATCCAGGCGCCCCCAACAGCTGCCGAGACGGCGGCACAGACCCCGTCCTTCAGGAGGTCGAGAAGTCTTGAGTCACAAGCGAATTCCGAAGCGCAAGGCCGCGATTGCGGCGGGCAGCGTGGCGGCGCTCGGAGCGGCGGCACTCCTGCTGCCGAACGCCAACGCGTCCCAGGACGGCGCCGAGGACACCACCGCCGCCGCCCCCAAGACCCTGAAGGCGGGTGACGCCTCGGACCTCGCCGGCCAGCTCGCCGGGCTGCTCGGCGACGCCTTCGCCGGCTCGTACTACGACGAGGACAGCCAGCAGCTCGTCGTCAACGTCGTCGGGGACAACAACCAGCTCGTCGTCCAGGCCAAGAAGGCCGGCGCCGCGGTGCGCCAGGTCGACAACAGCACGGCCGAACTCCAGTCCGCCGCGCAGACCCTGAAGGCCGAGGCCACCATCCCGGGCACCGCCTGGGCCGTCGACCCCAGGACGAACAAGATCCTGGTCACCGCCGACAGCACGGTCACCGGCGAGAAGTGGGACACCCTGGAGTCGACCGTCCAGAGCCTCGGCTCGGGCATGGCGACCATCCAGAAGTCGGCCGGCACCTTCAAGACCTTCGCCTCGGGCGGTGACGCGATATTCGGCGGCGGCTCCCGCTGTTCGCTCGGCTTCAACGTGACCGCGGGGGACGGCAGTCCGGCCTTCCTGACCGCCGGTCACTGCGGCGTCGCGGTGGACCAGTGGTCGGACAGCCAGGACGGGGCGCCGATCGCCACCGTCGACCAGGCCGTCTTCCCCGGCGAGGGCGACTTCGCGCTCGTGAAGTACGACGACCCGGCCACCGAGGCGCCGAGCGACGTCAACGTCGGCGGCGGGCAGACCGTCCAGATCCTCCAGGCCGCGGAAGCCACCGTCGGCCAGGAGGTGTTCCGGATGGGCAGCACCACGGGCCTCGCCGACGGCACGGTCACCGGGCTCGACGCCACCGTCAACTACCCGGAGGGCACCGTCACCGGGCTCATCCAGACCAACGTCTGCGCCGAACCCGGCGACAGCGGCGGCTCGATGTTCACCCAGGACGGGCTCGCGCTCGGCCTGACCTCGGGCGGCAGCGGCGACTGCACGGTCGGCGGCGAGACGTTCTTCCAGCCGGTCACGACGGCCCTCGAAGCGGTCGGCGCGACACTCGGCGCGGGCGACGCGGCCGGCGGCGGTGAGGCCGGTGGCGAGGAAGCCGGGGGAGGCGAGGTCGGCGGTGAGGCCGGTGGTGGCGAGGTCGGCGGTGAGGAAGCCGGCGGAGAAGAAGTCGGCGGCGAGGCCGGCGGGGAAGAAGTCGGCGGCGAGGAAGCAGGTGCCGGTGAGGAAGCCGGTGTCGGTGACCAGTCGGGTGCCGGAGTGGAGGACGGCTCCGGGCTGACCGAGACGCCCTGATCCGTACACACCCGACAGTTGTGGTCCGGCCCTCCGGCGGGAGGGCCGGACCGCCCCGTTCGTACGACGCTCAGCCGTTCCCCCGCGCCCGCAACAGCAGCAGCGCCACGTCGTCGATCCGCTCCTCCGCGCCCGCCTCGCGCGCCACGAGCACGTCGGCCAGCTCGTCCAGCGGTCGGTCCCCGGCCTCGCCCAGGCGCCGCCCCAGAGCGGCGAGCGCGTCCTCGATGTCGACGCCGGGGGATTCGACGAGTCCGTCGGTGTAGAGGGCGAGTACCGAGCCGGGTGCCAGGTCGACCTCCGTCGTCGGATACGTCGCCGAAGCGTCGATCCCCAGCAGCGGACCGCCCGCGAGGTCGAGCACCCGCACCCGACCGTCCGGCCGCCTCAGCAGCGGTGGCGGATGCCCGGCCCGGGCCATCACGGCCCGCCCGCGCCCCGGATCGAGCCGCAGATACAGACAGCTGGCGAACAGGTCGGACCCGAGGTCGATGAGCAGCCGGTTGGTGCTGCGCATGACCTCCTCCGGCGCCTGGCCGACCGTCGTGTAGGCACGGACGGCGGTACGGATCTGCCCCATCAGCCCGGCCGCGGTCACGTTGTGCCCCTGCACGTCCCCGATCACCGCCGCCGCCAGGCCTCCGCTCGGCACCAGGTCGTAGAAGTCGCCGCCGATGTCCATGCCCCGGGTGCTCGGCAGATAGCGCGCGGCCGTGTCGATGCCGGGCAGCGGCGGCAGCGAGGGCGGCAGCAGTGCCGCCTGCAGCCCGTGTGCCAGCTGGTGCTTGGCGTCGTACAGCAGGGCCCGTTCCAGCGCGAGGGCGATCAGCCCGCCGAGACTGGACAGCACCGCCTTCTCGTCCGCGGCGAAGGCGCGCGGTTCGGGGTAGGCCAGGACGACGGTGCCCACCGGGCGTCCGGAGGCGATCAGTGGCAGATACGCCCACGCGGCGAAGCCGTCCGGGGTCGTGTGCCGGATCGGGTACAGCCGCTCCAGTTCCTCGCGGGACTCGAAGAACGCGGGCACCCCGCTGTTCAGGGCATGCGCGCCCGGCGTCGGCTCGCTCAGCGGCATCCCGTCGAACCGCTCCGCGATGTGCGGGTCGGCGTACCCGCGGTGCCCCAGCACATGCAGCCGGCCCGCCCGGGAACCGAGCACGACGAGGGCCTGGCTGCCCACGGCGGGGGCGATCTCGTCGGCGACCAGCTGCACCACGTCCTGCACCGTCACCGCCTGGGTCAGCGCGCCCGCCAGGGTCAGTACCTGGGAGATGGTCACCAGCCGGGACGGCGATCCGCCGGCCCGCGGCAGCACCCGGCCCATCTCCGACACTCCCCGGGCCCGGCTGACCCGGACGCTCAGCCCTGTCGTACTCGGATACAGGCGGAACGACAGCCACTCGCCCGGCGGCCGCAGCGCCACGAACGACGTGGGCTGCTGGCTGATCAGCGCTGCCCGGTAACGGTCCTCGTACACGGGGTCGTTGAGCCAGGGCACCGTCGCCCACAGCTGGGTGCCGAGCAGTCGGCTGACCGGAACCCCGATCAGCTCGGCGGCCGCCGCGTTGCCGAAGGCGATACGACCGTGCAGATCGAGGGAGCACAAGCCGTACGGCAGCCGTGCCACCATCCGCGCCGCCTCGACCGAGCCGAGGGTGCCGGCCACGCCCCCGGTGGGCGGCGCGGCGAGCAGATCGGGCTCCGGCATCACCGGGCGGCTCTCGTCCGCGGCCCGCGCCAGCCGTACCGCGAGCCGTTCGCAGGCCGCTGTCAGGTGCTCGCGCTCCCGGTCGGACAGCTCGTGCGGGTGCGAGCCCGGCCAGGTCACGAACACCGCCCCGTACACGGCGGCCTCGGTGGCCACCGGCAGCGCGGCGAGCGCGAACGGATACGGCAGGACCACGGAGACGCGCGGATAGCGGCGAGCCATCTCCTCGTCGCCGGGGACCCAGATCAGCCGCCGCTCGCGGACGGCCTCGGCGACCGGGATCGGGGCGCTCAGCCCCACCCGCTCCCAGGGCGCGGCGAAGGCCCGCGGCAACCCTGCCATGACCGCCATCTCCAGGACCGGCTCGTCGGCCGCGAGCAGATACACCCCGCCGGAGTGGGCGTCGACGCCGTCCATCATCGTGGCCAGCGCCAGCGACAGCAGGGGGCTGCCCGCCGGGGCCCTGCGGGCCGCCGGTGCCTGGCCGTCGGGCACACCGACCACCTCCTCGCAGCGCCATGGCACGGGACCCAGGCTCCAAATCTCCCTCGTCGGTGCCCACCGCGCACGGCGAACGGTCCCCGGGCCGGTCCCGCACGGTGCGTGTTGGGGAGCGCGCACGGGTCACGGGGGGCTGCGCGGACGCACCATAAGCGCTGTAATACGGACGTGGTCAGTGAGGGCGGCACGGGACGCGGAACGAGAGTGCTGCGTGCCGGGGACGCCCTCACCGCGCTCATGGCCGACCCGGACTCCCCTGAGCGCAGGCAGCGCGTGCTCGAACTGGCGCTCGTCTTCGCGCGGGCGACCTTCGCCGCCGCGTACACGCTCGGCGAGGACGGCGACCTGCTGTGCCTGGCCGATTCGGCCGGTGTGCCCAGGACGCTGTACGGCCTGCGCGACAGCTATCCCGTCGCCGGGCGCTCCCCGGTGGCCGAGGCCTGTCGCACGAAGCGGCCCGTGTGGCTCGGGCCGGGGGATCTCGCCGACCGTGCGGAGGCACGCCGTACCCCGTCGCGGGACTTCTTCCTGGCCGCCCTGCCCGCGTACCGGGGCGACGACGGTGTCTGCCTGCTCGCCGTGAGCGAGCGGCGGGACGGCTTCGACGCCGAGGACCGCAAGTGCCTGGAGCTGTTCGCGGACGCGGTCGCCGCCCACGCCCCGGCCGAACCCGCCGAGGGCGGCGAGCTCCCGCCGGGCGCGTTCAGCCTCGCCATGGACAGCGGCCGCGTCGAGGTCGGCGACGACATCCTCGAGCTGTTCGGCCTCACCCGCGACGGGTTCGACGGCAAGGTCGAGACCCTGCTCGGCCTCACCGTCCCGGAGGATCTGCCCTCGCTGATGTCCGTGGTGGAGGCCGACCACATGTCCATCGGCGACCGCGAGCTGGAGTTCCGGGTGCTCCAGCCCACCGGCCCGCCGAAGTGGCTCAGGCTGCGCGGCCGGTTCCTGCCCGGTGGCGACGGCCGGCCCGCCCGGCTGGTCGGCACCGTCGCCGACGCCTCCACGCTGCGCGCAGAGGTGACCGACGTCGCCCGCATCCAGCGGCTGGCCGCCGCCCTGGCCACCGCGGGCACCGTCCGCGACGTCAGCCAGGCCGTGGTCGCCGCCCTGCGCCGACCGCTGCGGGCCGACCGGATCGCGCTGGCCGAACTGGAGCACGACCGGCTCGTCGTCACCGTCCTCGACCCGCCCGAACCCGAGGCCTGGCCCGAGCTGTGGCGCCTGGAGTGGCGCAGCGAATGGCCCGACGCCCCGGTACGCGCCATGCCCACCCTCGCCGGCGCCCTGCGCGAGGGCCGTGCCCAGATCTGGCCCGCCGGAACCGCCCTGGAACCCGCGCTCGCCGACGTCGGCCCCGGCGGCCTGGCCGTCCTGCCCCTGCCCGCCGGCAACCGCATGGCCGGCGCCTGTCTGATCGGCTGGGACCGCCCGCACGACTTCGGCCCCGACGAGCGCGCCCTGCTCACCGCCTCCGCCGGCCTCGCCGGGCAGGCCCTGATGCGCGCCCATGCCTTCGACGCCGAGCACGAACTCGTCGGCATGCTCCAGCGCCAGCTGCTGCCGCGCCGCCTGCCCAAGCTCCCCGGCGCGGTCGCCGTCGCCCGCTACCTGCCCGCCACCGCCGGTCTGGAGGTCGGCGGCGACTGGTACGACGTCATCCCGCTGCCCGACAACCACGTCGCCCTCGTCATCGGGGACGTCCAGGGCCACAGCGCCGCTGCCGCCACCCTCATGGGCCAGATGCGCACCGCCATTCGCGCGTACGCCGTGGAGGGACACCCGCCGGACGTGGTGGTCTCGCACGCCAACCGCCTCCTCGTCGACCTGGAGACCGACCTCTTCGCCACCTGCGCCTACGTCGACGTCGACATGGAGGAGGGCTCCGCGTGGTGCGTGCGCGCCGGACACCTGCCTCCCGTCCTGCGCCACCCCGACGGCAGCACCCACATCGCCGAGGCCGAGGGCGGTCCGCCGCTCGGCGTGGCGGCCCAGGCCGACTTCCCGATGAGCCCGCTGCGGCTGCAGCCCGGCACGCTGGTCGCCCTGACCACGGACGGCCTCGTCGAGTCCGCCGACGCCGACATCGACGAGGGCATGGCGGGGTTCGCCCACGGGCTGGGCGCCGCCGACCCCGCGCACCTCGGCCTGGTCGCCGACGCCCTCCTCGGCAACGCGCACCGCGGCGACGACGTGGCCCTGCTCCTCATGCGGTACGACGGCATGGCCGTACGCCCGCGGCGCGAGACCTGGACCGTCTGGCGGCTCCCGGAGGCCGTGCGGCACGCCCGCCGCTTCACCCGGCGCACGCTGCGCGCCTGGGGCGTGACCGAGGAGACCGACGCCGTCCAGCTGGTCGTCTCCGAACTCGTCACCAACGCCCTCGTGCACACCGACGGCCAGGTCCGCCTCGACCTCACCCTGGTCAACAGCCGGCTGCGCGTCGCCGTGGCCGACACCTCGCCCCGCAGCCCCGTCCGGCCGACCAGCATCGGCTGGGAGGCCACGGGCGGCCGCGGCCTGCTGCTGGTGGAGGCCATGTCGGCGGCCTGGGGGACGCTGCCCGTCAGCGGCGGCAAACAGGTCTGGAGCGAGATCACCCTGGACCGCTGACACCGCACGTGCCGGCGCAGGCCGCCCGGGTGCACCCCCCGAACGGGGTGTTTCACGGCCCGTCGGCGCTCAGCGCCGCCCTGGCGCGGGATAGACAGCACGGCGGGACGGTGCGGGCGGCGCTCGGAGGTGGCGGCAGGTGGCAGGAGGCGACGAGGCGGCGGCCGGGCGCCGCCCCACTCCCCGACGGGTCCGCCTCGCCGACGCGACGGACGCCCGTCTGCCGGTTTTCGAAGGCGGCGGCCTGCTGCGCAAGGCGTTCCCCGACCACTGGTCGTTCCTCCTGGGCGAGCTGGCCCTCTACAGCCTGCTGGTCCTCATCCTCACGGGCGTGTGGCTGACGCTGTTCTTCAAGCCGGAGATGACCGAGGTCGTCTACGACGGCTCGTACACGCCGTTGCACGGCGTGCAGATGTCCGCGGCCTTCGACTCGACCCTGCAGATCAGTTTCGACGTACGCGGCGGACTGCTGCTGCGCCAGACGCACCACTGGGCCGCCCTCGTCTTCCTCGCCGCCATCGGCGTGCATCTGCTGCGGATCTTCTTCACCGGCGCCTTCCGCCGCCCCCGGGAGCTCAACTGGATCATCGGTGTCACGCTGTTCGTGCTCGCCCTCGCCGAGGGTTTCGCGGGCTACTCGCTGCCGGACGACCTCCTGTCCGGCACCGGGATGCGCATCGCGCAGGGCATCATGCTGTCCATCCCGGTCGTCGGGACGTACGTGAGCATGTTCGTCTTCGGCGCGGAGTTCCCCGGCGAGGACATCATCACCAGGCTCTACGTCCTGCACGTCCTGCTGCTGCCCGGCGCGCTGATCGCCCTGGTCACGCTGCATCTGATCCTGGTGTTCCACCTCAAGCACACCCAGTGGCGCGAACCGGGCCGCACCCGGCGCAACGCCGTGGGCAAGCCGTTCTTCCCGCAGTTCACGGCCTCCTCGGGCGGCCTGTCCCTGATGGTGTTCGGCCTGCTCACCGTGCTCGGCGGTCTCGCCCAGATCAACCCGGTGTGGGCGTACGGCCCCTACCGCCCCGACCTGGTGTCGACCGGTGCCCAGCCGGACTGGTACGTCGGCTTCCTGGAGGGGGCACTGCGCCTGGTACCGCCGTGGGAGACGAACATCGCCGGGCACACCCTCATGTGGAACGTGCTCCTCCCGGCCGTCGTCCTGCCCGGGCTGCTGTTCACGGTCCTGTATGCGTACCCGTTCGTCGAACAGCGTCTGACGGGGGAGTGGCAGCAGGAGCAGCACCTGTGCGACCGGCCGCGGGAACGCCCCGTACGCACCGGTCTCGGCGTCGCCGGCATCACCTTCTACGCCGTCCTGCTGGTGGCGGGCGGCAACGACGTGGTGGCGCTGGCCTTCCGGATCTCGGTGAACGCTCTCACATGGGTGCTGCGCGTGGCCCTGGTCGTGGCCCCGGTGCTCGCGTTCATGGTCACCCGACGGCTGTGCCACGCCCTGCTGGACGCGGAGTCGGAACGGCTCCGGGAGGGCGTGCCGACCGGTGAGGTACGGCAGACGGTCGAAGGGGCCTACGAGAGTGAGCACCGGCCGGTCGGCGAGTTCCGGCCCGGCGCGCCCCGGCCGGAACTCACTCCTCCCGGCCGGCACCCCGGTGCACGTACTGGAACACCAGCCCCAGAACGCCCCGGGACAGCACCGCAAGACCGATGAGGAACAGCCACAGCCCGTACACGACGCCCGTGGCCGCGACCGCGAAGCCCACGGCCGTGACGATGGGCCACGGGCTGTCGGCCGGGAAGAACTCCAGCGGCCCGGCCCCGTCGGCCACCTCGGCGTCGCGCCGGTCCTGCGGCCGCCGCCCCTTGCGCCGGTACTGGACGGCGCTGAAGAAGGACACGATGGCCGCCATGAGGAACGCGATCACCAGTACCGCCGACCCGGCCGGTTCCTCGGACCAGAAACCGTAGAGGCCGGCGATGCCGGCGAAGAACAGCGCGACGCCTCCGAAAAGCAACGCTTCGGTCTTCATCGCTCCACCTCCCCCATCCTGGGTGGCCGTTGCCGGGCGATCTCCGGATGGTGCAGATCGAAGGCGGGTGACTCGGAGCGCACCCGGGGCAGCGCCGTGAAGTTGTGGCGTGGCGGCGGGCACGCGGTCGCCCATTCCAGTCCCCGCCCGTACCCCCACGGGTCGTCCACGGTCACCGGCCGCGCGTACCTGGCGGTGCGCCAGACGTTGTACAGGAACGGCAGGGTGGACACACCGAGCAGGAACGCTCCCGCCGACGACAGGGCGTTGAGCACGGTGAAACCGTCGGCAGCCAGGTAGTCGGCGTAGCGGCGGGGCATGCCTTCCTCGCCGAGCCAGTGGTGCACCAGGAACGTCAGCTGGAAGCCGGGGAACAGCAGCCAGAAGTGCAGCTTTCCCAGCCGCTCGTCCAGCATTTTCCCGGTGAACTTCGGCCACCAGAAGTAGAACCCGGCGAACATCGCGAACACGACGGTGCCGAACAGCACGTAGTGCAGATGCGCGACGATGAAGTACGAGTCGGTGAGGTGGAAATCGAGCGGCGGGGAGGCGATCAGCACCCCGCTCAACCCGCCGAGCAGGAACGACACCAGGAAGCCGAGAGCCCACAGCATGGGCGTCTCGAAGGACAGCGAACCCTTGTGCATGGTGCCGATCCACGCGAAGAACTTGATACCGGTGGGCACGGCGATCAGGAACGACATCAGGGAGAAGAACGGCAGCAGCACGGCGCCGGTGGCGAACATGTGGTGGGCCCAGACCACCGCGGAGAGCATGGTGATCACGATGGTCGCGCCGACCATCGGCAGGTAGGCGAACAGCGGCTTGCGGGAGAACACCGGAACGATCTCCGTGATGATCCCGAAGAACGGCAGCGCCACGATGTACACCTCGGGGTGCCCGAAGAACCAGAACAGGTGCTGCCACAGCAGTGCGCCGCCGTTGGCCGCGTCGAAGATGTGCGAGCCGAACTTCCGGTCCGACTCCAGGCAGAGCAGTGCCGCCGTCAGGACGGGGAACGAGGGCAGCACGAGGATCGACGTGAACAGCACGTTCCAGGTGAACATCGGCATCCGGAACATCGTCATGCCCGGGGCGCGCAGACACATGATGGTGGCGATGAAGTTCACCGCGCCCAGCGTCGTCGACACGCCCGTCACCACCTGCCCCATCACCCACAGGTCGTGGCCCGCGCCGGGAGAGAAGTACGCGCTGTTCATGGGCGCGTAGGCGAACCAGCCGAAGGCGGCCGCGCCACCGGGCACGATGAACCCCGCGATCACCATGAGCCCGCCGAAGAGGTACATCCAGTACGACAGCGCGTTCAGGCGCGGGAACGCCACGTCGGGGGCGCCGATCTGCAGGGGCATCACCGCGTTCGCGAAGCCGGCGAACATCGGCGTCGCGAACAGCAGCATCATGATCGTGCCGTGGTTCGTGAAGAGCTGGTTGTAGCCGAGATCGCTGAAGAACTGCAGCCCCGGGGCGGCGAGTTCGGCGCGCATACCCATGGCCAGCAGACCGGCGAAGAGGAAGAAGCAGAAGGCGGTGACCATGTACAGGCGTCCGATCACCTTGTGATCGGTCGTCGTGGTCCAGTGCAGCAGCGTGGCGCCCAGCGAGCGCCCCGGCGCGCCGCGTCGCCGGGCGGTCGGGGTGTCGTGCGACAGCTCCGTCATCGTCCTCCTCTCCGGCCGCCGCGACGCTATCGCCGTGACCTGCGGTGCCGTCCGCGCCACGCCCTGTTGTCGCCCGTCAGAGGGCCGACCGGCGTCATCCACGTCCCCGGCGCCACCTGACCGGCGCGGCGTTTGCCCGGGCCGGATCCGGGGACCCGGCCCTGAGCAACCCCCACCGGACGCAGAAGGAAGATGAAGCGTCGTGACCACGTCCGCCCGTGAAAAACCCGCCGTCCGCCGCCTGGAGACCGGCTGGTCGAAGGCACGCCGACTGCGCGGCAAGGCCGTGCTGCGCACCTGCCTCCCGGCTGTCGAAGGCCCGGACGGGCCGCGGACCTCGCACACCGGCCAGGAGTGGAACATCGTGCGCGGCGAGGACTGACACCCCGCCCGCGCCATGCAGCGACGCAACCCCCGCTTCGTGCCCCCGTAACCCTGCCGCCCGCTCGCCGTAACGGTTGATTAGGACGCGCGGTGCTCCGATGAGCGCGTTCGCCGCTATGGTGAAGCAGATGAAGGCTCTCGTGCTGTCCGGCGGCGCCGGTACACGACTGAGGCCGATCACGCACACCTCGGCCAAACAGCTCGTGCCGGTCGCCAACAAGGCCGTCCTGTTCTACGGCCTGGAATCCATCGCCGCGGCCGGAATCACCGAGGTCGGCGTGGTCGTCGGGGACACCGCCGAGGAGATCCGGGAAGCGGTGGGCGACGGATCGAAGTTCGGCCTGGAGATCACCTACATTCCCCAGGAGCGGCCCCTCGGTCTGGCCCACGCCGTGCTGATCGCGCGCGACTATCTCGGCGACGACGACTTCGTGATGTACCTCGGCGACAACTTCATCGTCGGCGGCATCACCGACCTCGTCGAGGAGTTCACCCGCACCCGCCCGGACGCGCAGATCCTGCTCACCCGCGTCTCGGACCCGCGCGCCTTCGGCGTCGCCGAACTCGACCCGTCCGGGCAGGTCATCGGCCTGGAGGAGAAGCCGGAGCGGCCCAAGAGCGATCTCGCGCTGGTCGGGGTGTACCTGTTCACGCCGGTCATCCACGAAGCGGTGCGGGCCATCCGGCCGTCCTGGCGGGGGGAGTTGGAGATCACCCACGCCATCCAGCACCTCATCGACGCCCGCGCCGACGTCCGCAGCACGGTCATCAAGGGCTACTGGAAGGACACCGGGAACGTCGGGGACATGCTGGAGGTGAACCGGACCGTCCTCGAAGGCCTCGACCGGCGCATCGACGGCGAGGTGGACGCCGGTTCCGAGACGATCGGGCGGGTCGTGGTCGAGGCGGGCGCCCGCATCGTGGACTCACGCATCGTCGGCCCCGCCGTCATCGGCTCCGGCACCGAGGTCCGCGACTCCTACGTCGGCCCCTTCACCTCCATCGCGGAGAACTGCCGGATCACGGACAGCGAAGTGGAGTTCTCCATCGTGCTGCGGGACTCCTCGATCGACGGGGTGGGCCGCATCGAGAACTCGCTGATCGGCCGGCACGTCCGGGTGACGACGGCACCCAGCGTTCCCAGCGCCCACCGACTCGTCCTCGGCGACCACAGCAAGGTGCAGATCCACACATGAACCTTCTCGTCACCGGCGCCGCCGGGTTCATCGGCTCCGCGTACGTCCGCGCCCTGCTCGCAGCGTCCGACGCGCACATCACCGTGCTGGACAAGCTCACCTACGCCGGCTCCCGGGACAACCTGCCCTCCGGCGACCCGCGGCTGGACTTCGTGCACGGCGACATCTGCGACGCCGCCCTGGTCGACAAGCTGATGGCCGACGCCGACCAGGTCGTGCACTTCGCGGCCGAGTCCCACGTCGACCGCTCGATCGACGGAGCGGCCGACTTCGTACGCACCAACGTCCTCGGCACCCAGACCCTGCTGGACGCCGCACTGCGGCACGGGGCCGGCCCGTTCGTGCACATCTCCACCGACGAGGTCTACGGCTCCATCGAGTCCGGCTCCTGGCCCGAGGAGCACCCGCTCAGGCCGAGTTCGCCGTACTCCGCCTCCAAGGCCTCCTCCGACCTGCTCGCCCTGTCGTACCACCACACCCACGGTCTGGACGTCCGCGTCACCCGCTGCTCGAACAACTACGGCCCGCGCCAGTTCCCCGAGAAGGTCGTCCCGCTGTTCATCACCAACCTCCTCGACGGGCGCACCGTCCCGCTGTACGGCGAGGGCCGCAACGTCCGTGACTGGCTGCACGTCGAGGACCACTGCCACGGCATCGAGCTGGTGCGCACCCGGGGCCGGCCCGGCGAGGTCTACAACATCGGCGGCGGCACCGAACTGAGCAACAAGGAGCTCACCGCACTGCTGCTCCAGGCCTGCGGGGCGAGCTGGGACCGGGTCGAGCACGTCGAGGACCGCAAGGGCCACGACCTGCGCTACTCGGTCGACTGGAACAAGGCCCGCACCGAGCTCGGCTACCGGCCGCGCCACGACTTCGCGGCCGGCCTCGCAGCGACCGTCGCCTGGTACCGCGACCACCGCGCCTGGTGGGAGCCGCTCAAACAGCGCATCGAAAGCGGGCGCGCATGAGGTGGCTGGTCACCGGGGCGGGCGGAATGCTCGGCCAGGACGTCGTCGACACCCTCCGCAGCCGCGGTGCCGACGTGGTCGCCCTGGACCGGGCCGCCCTCGACATCACCCGGCCCGACGCGGTCGAGGCAGCGTTCGCCGAGCACCGCCCCGACCTCGTGGTCAACTGCGCCGCGTACACCGCCGTGGACGACGCCGAGACCGACGAGGAACGGGCCCTGTGCGTCAACGCCGACGGCCCGCGGCTGCTCGCCCGGGCCTGCGCCGCGAGCGGCGCCCGGCTGCTGCACGTCTCCACGGACTACGTCTTCTCCGGCACCGCCCGCACCAGCCCCTACCCGGAGGACCTGCCGCCCGCCCCGCGCACCGCCTACGGCCGCACCAAGCTCGCCGGCGAGCGGGCCGTCCTCGCCGAACTCCCGCTGACGAGCGCCGTCGTGCGCACTGCCTGGCTGTACGGCGTCCACGGCCGCAGCTTCGTGCGGACGATGCTCGACCTTCAGGCCCGCCGCGACACCGTCGACGTCGTCGACGACCAGCGCGGGCAGCCGACCTGGAGCGCCGACGTCGCCGCACGCATCGCCGACCTCGGCCCCCGCCTCGGCCCCGCCCTGCACGGCGTCTTCCACGCCACCAACTCGGGCGAGGCCACCTGGTACGACCTGGCCCGCGAGGTGTTCGGTGCGATCGGCGCCGACCCGGCCCGGGTCCGCCCGACCAGCAGCGCGGCCTTTCCCCGCCCCGCGCCCCGGCCCGCCTACAGCGCCCTCGCACACGGCCGTTGGCGGGAGGCCGGCCTGCCGCCGCCGCGCGACTGGCGTGCCGCGCTGCACGAGGCGCTGCCCCTGATCCGCAAGGAGTCCCGAAAAGGAGCCCCGTCGTGAAACGCCATGAGTTCCTCAGGGAACTGCACAAGGTCGCCGCGAACCGCAACTACCTGGAGATCGGCGTCAACGACGGCCGCAGCCTGCGCCTGTCCCGCGTCCCCAGCATCGCGGTCGATCCCGCGTTCAAGGTGGTCACCGAGATCCGCTGCGACGTCCACCTCGTCCGGGCCACCAGCGACGACTTCTTCGCCCGCGACAACCCCCTGGCCCACCTCAAGGGCGGCCGCCACCCGCTGCGCAACCTGCGCCGCGGCCGCAGCCCGCTCGGCCACTGGCGGCGCACCACCCTCGACCTGTCCTTCATCGACGGCATGCACCTGTTCGAGTACGCGCTGCGCGACTTCATGAACATCGAACGGCACTCCGACTGGGGAAGCGTGATCGTCTTCGACGACATGCTGCCGCGCAGCGTCGACGAGGCCGCCCGCGACCGGCACACCACCGCCTGGACCGGGGACGTCTACAAGCTGGCCGAGATCCTCACCCGTCACCGGCCCGACCTGCTGACGGTCCTCGTCGACACCCAGCCGACCGGGCAGCTCGTCGTCTTCGGCGCCGACCCCACGAGCACCGTGCTGCACGACAGGTACGAGGAGATCGTCGCCGAGTACGACGTGCCGGACCCGCAGAAGGTGCCCGAGACGATCCTGGAGCGGGCGGGCGCGGTCCGGCCGGAGGACCTGCTGGGCGCCGGTTTCTGGCCGCTGCTCGCCCGCGCCCGCAACCTCGGAGTGCGCCGCGGCCGCGGCTGGCCCGCCCTGCGGCGCGCGGTGGAGGAGGTCACCCTTCTGCGCTGAGCCCGCGCAGCCGCTCGTAGTGGGCGACGCAGTCGTCGTACGAGGGGAGCAGCCCCGCCCGGCGCACCTCGGCCAGTGACGGGGCCTCGGCGTCCTTGGGCGACAGCACCGGCGACACGCCGTCCGGCCAGGCGATGTCCAGCTCCGGGTCCAGCGGGTGCACGGCGTGCTCCCGCTCCGGCGTGTACGGCGTCGAGCACAGGTACACCACCGTGGCGTCGTCGGTGAGCGCCATGAAGGCGTGCCCGAGCCCCTCCACCAGGAAGAGGGCGTGGTGGGCGCCGTCGTCGAGCCGTACCGCCTCCCACTGCCCGAACGCCGGGGAGCCGACCCGCAGGTCGACCACCACGTCGAGGACGGCACCGCGCACGCAGGTGACGTACTTCGCCTGACCCGGCGGCACCTCCGCGAAGTGCACCCCGCGCAGCACGCCCCGCCGGGAGACCGAGCAGTTGGCCTGTGCCACGGCGAGGTCGTGGCCGGTCGCCTCCCGGAACTCCGCACCGCGGTACCACTCGTGGAAGCTGCCCCGGTCGTCCGGGAAGACCTTGGGCTCCATCATCCACGCACCGTCGATGTCCAGCGGGCGCATCCCGTCACCTCCTCGCCGCTCGCACTCGGTTCGCCGCCTTCCGCAACACCCGCCGTGCCCGGCGTGCCAGCCGCCCGGGAAGGCTCGGGCGGACCGTGCGCACCACCCGGACGCCACCGGCCCGGCCCCGCAGGACGACGGGCAGCGCCAGGAAGCGGGGCTCGTCGGCGTCGCCGGAGGCGGGGCGCAGCGCGGTCCGCCACGTCTTGCCCGCCAGGTCTCCGACGGGCAGGAGGGCGTCCAGGTGTCCGCCCGGCCTGAGGGTGCCGGGCACATCGACCCGGGATGCGGGGCCGGTCAGCCGCACCCGCACGTCGGTGACGGCCGGGACGTACAGCGGCATCGTCCACCGCAGCCGGCCGCCCGAGACGCCCACGTCCCGTGGCCCCGGGCGGCCGAGGTCCAGTCGGCCGCGCGCCGGGTCCACGTCCAGGGAGAGGTTGGCGTGCGGCTCGGTCCAGTACGGCAGGACCACGCGACCGGCCACGACACCGGCGTACGGCGCCGACACGTCACCCTGCCGGCCCAGCCGACACTCCTTGGTCCAGCCGCCGAACCTGACGCGCACGAAGACGTCCCACAGCCCGCTGTTCACCGGGCTCTTGCTCGCTGCCGTACCCGGGTCGACGGTGGCTGTCGCGCGCAGCACCAGCCGGACACGGCTGCCGTCGTCCACCGGCACGGTTTCCCGGGTCACCTCCACCGGCTGGAAATACGAGGCGGAACTGGAACGCTCCCGCAGCACCACATCCAGCGCCGACTTCCCGAAGCGGGCCACGCTGTCCGCGCCGAGCCACTCCACCGCCTCGGCCAGGTCGCGCGGCGGCGCGTCGAACGAGGGCGGGGCAGCGTCGGCGGGACAGGTCATCGGCTCACCGTTCAGCGTGTACTCGGCGGTGAGGCCCACGCGCAGCGCTCCGTCCCGCCACTCCACCCGCTCCGCCCGGGCCACCAGACCGACGGCGGCCTCCCACTCGGCGAAGGCCACCATGTCGTCGAACCGCCCGGCGGCGGCCAGTGCGGCGACGATGCGCTGCGTCGGCTGGAGCCCGGCCGCGACACCGGGACCGAACCGCTCGACGACGACCTCGTGGATCTGCTCGAACAGCTCCCGGCGGAAGTCCTCCGGCAGGGCGAGGAAGCGCCGGCCGCGCAGCCGCTCGACCATCTCGACGCGCAGCCACCGCCGGAACAGCCGGTCGCGCAGCGCACCCGGCTCGGTGTACCGCTCGACGACGTCCAGGGCCTCCCGGAGGTTCTTGAAGTACCCGGCGGGATCGAAGCGCTGGAAGCCCGCGTTGGAGGAGTCGTCCCGGCGGACGTGGTAGTAGCAGACGTAGTCGCTGAGCACCGAGACGTTGTCCGCGCGCAGATACGCCTCGGTCACGAAGACATGGTCCTCCAGCCGCCGTCTGCCCTCGGGAAACCGCAGCCCGGTGCGGTCCAGGAACTCCCGGCGGACCATCTTGTGCGGGGTCAGACTGTCGATCAGCGGGGCGTTGCCGACGGTGGCCCGCGGCCGGTTCGTACGGAACAGCTCCACCGGCACGCCACGGCCCCGGCCCGCCATCTTGCCGACCACGACGTCGGCGCCGTTGGCCACCCCGTAGTCGTACATCCGTTCAAGGGCCTCGTCGCCGAGATGGTCGTCGTTGTCCACGAACATCACATACTCGCCGTGCGCGGCGGCGATGCCGACGTTGCGCGGCTTGCCCGACCAGCCGGAGTTCTCCTGGTGGATCACCCGCACCCGGGGGTCCGCGGCGGCGAGGTCGTCCAGTCGGGCGGGTGTCTCGTCGGTGGACCCGTCGTCCACGAAGATCACTTCGTATTCGTCGGGCGGCAGCGACTGCCGCAGCAGCGAGTCGACACAGTCCTCGATGTAGCGCCCCGGGTTGTAGACCGGGACGACGACGCTGACCTTGACCGGCATGGGCTCCAGGTCCCCTCGGGGTCGCTTGTCGTTTACGGAACGGTTCGGTACGCGTTGCCAGATGCTAACCCCGCCGGGGCGGTCGACACCCTCTGCGAGCACCGGCCGTCCTACCCTGAAGCCGTGCGTCTGCTCCTGATGTCCGACACCCACCTGCCGAAACGCGCGAAGGAACTGCCGGCCCCGCTGCTCGCCGAACTCCCGCACGCCGACGTCGTGTTCCACGCCGGGGACTGGATCGACACCGCCACCCTCGACCTGCTGGAGAACCGCTGCCGCCGGCTCGTCGGCGTGTACGGCAACAACGACGGCCCCGAGCTGCGCGCCCGCCTCCCCGAGGTGGCGTACGCCGAACTCGACGGCCTGCGCTTCGGCACCGTCCACGAGACGGGCTCCGCCCAGGGCCGCGAGTCCCGCTGCGCCGCCCGCTTCCCCGACCTCGACGTCCTGGTGTTCGGGCACAGCCACATCCCGTGGGACACCACCGCCCCCACCGGCCTGCGGCTCCTCAACCCGGGCTCCCCGACCGACCGCCGCCGCCAGCCCCACTGCACCTATATGACCGCCACGCTCGCCGACGGCCGCCTCACGGACGTGACACTGCACCGGCTGCCGCCGCGCTGAGCGCTGTTTCGCCCGGCCGGACAGCCGTGCGGCGCCCCCTCAGGTGATCAACGGCGCACTCCACGACAGCGCCTGACCACGGCATGGCTCCGCACCGCTCGGGGCCGCCTCCGCCGACGTGCGCGCGCGACTGCCACGACCACCGCGACGGCCGCCGCCACACCCGCCGCAGCCGCCACGCGCTTGGCCACGGCAGGACCGGCCGCGCGGAGCAGGTCCAGGGGTTCCGACGGCTCCGGGACCTCTGCAAGGTCCACAGGGCGGGGCTCCGCCGTCGGCTGCTCAACGGCCCCCGCGGGCGCCGGCGTGAGCCGCTCCGACAGACATGCCGCGAACTCGCCGACGAGCCGGTCGCCCACCTCCGCCAGCACCCCGCGCCCGAACTGGGCGGGCCGCCCGGTCACCGCCAGATCGGTCCGCACCGACACCGCCGTACCGCCGTCGCGGTCGGTCAGCGTGCTGGTGACGGTGGCCCGTGCGGTGCCGGGCCCCCGGGTCTCCCGCCCGCTCGCCAGCAGCACCATGCGGTGCGCCGACTCGTCCTGCTCCTCGAAGACGGCAGTGCCCCGGTACGTCACCGTGACCGGTCCGACCTTCACCTTCACCGAGCCCGTCATGGTCTTGCCGTCGTACTCCTCCACTGTCGCCCCCGGCAGACACGGCGCGACCCGCTCGATGTCGAGGAGCGCCCGCCAGGCCTCGTCGACCGGCACGGGCACGGTGAACTCGTGGTGCAGTTCCATCTGTTCCTCCTCAACGGCCGCCACACATCGACGGCCGGAAATCGGCGGCTTACGGCGACGGGTGGATCGCGCCCTCCGTGGCCGTCAGCGGGGCCCCGCTGCCGCCCCAGCGCAGCGCGACGATCTCGGCGGCGACGGACACGGCCACCTCCTCGGGTGTACGGGCCCCCAGGTCGAGCCCGACGGGCGAGCGCAGCCGGGACAGTTCACGCGGGGTGAGTCCGGCCTCGGTGAGCCGTTTCTCCCGCTCGTCATGGGTACGGCGGCTGCCCATCGCCCCGATGTATTCGGCGGGCCGGCGCAGCGCCTCCTCCAGCAGCGGCACATCGAACTTCGGATCATGGGTGAGCACGCAGATCACCGTGCGCTCGTCGGTTTCGGTGCCGCGCAGGTAGCGGTGCGGCCAGTCGACGACGACCTCCACGCCGGGCGGGAAGCGCTTGGCGGTGGCGAAGACGGGGCGGGCGTCGCACACGGTGACCCGGTAGCCGAGGAAGTCGCCGATGCGGGCCACCGCCGCCGCGTAGTCGATCGCGCCGAACACCAGCATCCGCGGCGGCGGCGCGAAGGAGTGCAGGAACACCGAGACGGTGTCCTCGCGCCGCTCCCCGTGCGGCCCGTAGTGCCGAACCCCCGTGGCGCCCAGGGCGAGTTCGCCGCGCGCGTCGGCGGTGACGGCCACGTCCAGGCCGCTCGCACCCAGCGTGCCGGACACCTGGTCCGGCCACACGGCGAGCGTGGCCCCGCGCGGCGCCGGCCCGTCGATCACGGTCGCCACGGTCACCGGGCGGCCCGCGGCGACCGACTCCGCGACCGCACCGAAGGACGGGTCGCGCTCGGGCGTCACGGGCCGGACCAGTACGGTGATCTCACCGCCGCAGGTCAGCCCCACCGCGAACGCGTCGTCGTCGCTGTACCCGAAGGTCTCCAGCTGTGCCTCGCCGCTCGCCACCACCTCCTGGGCGAGCTCGAACACCGCGCCCTCCACGCAGCCCCCGGACACGCTGCCCACCACCTCGTCGTCCGGTCCCACGGCCATCGCGGCGCCCGGATCGCGGGGTGCGCTGCGGCTCACCGCGACGACCGTGGCCAGGCCGAACGGGGCCCGGGCTGTGTACCAGCCGCTCAGTGCCGGAAGGATGTCTCGCACGATCCGCTCCTCTCACCGTGGCCGCGCACCACCGCCGCCAGCCGCTCCAGCGCCGCCAGGCTGTGCCCCTCGACAAAGGCGTCCACGCTCGGCAGCGCCGCCGCCATCCCGGCCGCCAGGGGCGCGTAACCGGGGCGTGCCTTGCGCGGATTGGCCCAGATCACCTGGTGCGCCAACCGGTGCAGGCGCCGCATCTGGGCCCCGAGCAGCTGCGGATCGTCGCGCTCCCAGCCGTCGGACAGCAGCAGCACGACCGCGCCGCGCGCCATGCCCCGCTGCCCCCAGCGATCGAGGAACTCGCGCAGCAGTTCCCCGAGCCGGGTGCCCCCGCGCCAGTCGGGCACGGCCGCCGCCACCTCCGCCATCGCCCGGTCGGGGTCGCGGTGGGACAGCTCCCGGGTCACCCGGGTCAGCCGCGTGCCGATGGTGAACACCTCCGTGCGCGCCCCGCGGGCGGCCGCGTGCGCGAAACGCAGCAGCGCGTCGGCGTACGGCGCCATCGAGCCGCTGACGTCCACCAGCAGCACCACCCGCCGCGGCCGTTCGGCCCGGGCGTGCCGCCGCAGCAGCGCGGGCTCCCCGCCGTGCCGCAGCAGCTCCCGCACCGTACGGTGCGGATCGACGTCGCCGCGGCGGGCCGGGCGCCGTCGTGCGGTGCGGCGCGCCTGCCCGGCCAGCGTGAACGCGGCCAGCAGCCGGTGCAGTTGCGCGCGTTCGGCGGCGTCCAGGTCGGCCACGTCACGGTGGCGCAGGACTTCCGCGGAGCTCGCGAGCGTGGCGGCGGGCGGGGCCCGGTCCTCGTCCGGCGAGGAGGTGCGGGGGCGGCTTCGGGCGTCGCGGGCGACCAGGCCGAGGCGCGGCGGGGGAGCGGTACGGGCCGGTTCGGCCGCCCCACCGGAGCCGAAGTACGCCGCGAACACCCGCTCGTACCGCTCCAGGTCGTCCCGGTCGCCGCACAACGTCAGCCGCCCCGCCCAGTACACGTCCCGGCGCACTCCGGGCCGCAGCACCTCCACGGCACGCAGAAACGCGTGCACCCGCTCGGCGCTCGCGTCGACGCCGGCCGCCCGCAGTGCACGGGCGAAACCGAGGAACGCCGCCATGCCCATGCCCGTCACCTCCCGTGCGCCGCCAGCACCGCCGTCAGGTCGAGTCGGCGGGCCCGTTCGGTGTCCTCCCGGTACTTCAGCACCGACCCCAGCGTCGTCACCGCCAGCTCCGCGTCCACCTCACTCGCGCCCAGCGCGTCCAGGGCCGCCGCCCAGTCGATGGTCTCCGCCACGCCGGGCGGCTTGAGCAGATCCTGTGCGCGCAGCGTCTGCACCAGCGCGGTCACCTGCTCGGCCAGCCGTGCCGACACACCGGGCAACCGCCGCCGCACGATGGCCAGTTCGCGCTCGAAGGACGGATGGTCGAACCAGTGGTACAGGCAGCGCCGCTTGAGGGCGTCGTGCACCTCGCGGGTCCGGTTGGAGGTCAGCACCACCACGGGCGGCTCCTGGGCGCGCAGTGTGCCCAGCTCCGGCACGGTCACCGAGAACTCGGACAGCAGCTCCAGCAGGAACGCCTCGAACTCGTCGTCCGCCCGGTCGATCTCGTCGATCAGCAGCACCGACGGCGTGGTCTCCAGGGCCTGCAGCAGCGGTCTGGCCAGCAGGAACCGGCGGTCGTACAGCTCGCCCTCCAGCCGCTCGGCGTCCCTGACCCCGGCCGCCTCGGCGGCCCGCAGATGCAGCAGCTGGCGCGGGAAGTCCCAGTCGTACAGAGCCTGCGCGGCGTCGATGCCCTCGTGGCACTGCAACCGGATCAGCGGGGCGTCGAGCGCCTGAGCGAGGGCGGACGCGAGCGCAGTCTTGCCGACGCCCGCGTCGCCCTCGCAGAACAGCGGCCTGCCGAGCCTGAGGGCCAGGAAGCAGGCGACGGCCAGCCCCTCGTCGACGAGGTACCCCGTCTCCTCCAGCCGGGCCCGCACCTGCTCCGGGCCGTCCATCGGCGTGATCGGCCCTCACCCCATTCCGGCGGCGGCCAGGACCGCCCGCTTGGTCAGCACCCGCGCGAGGTGCGCCCGGTACTCGGGCGAGCCCGAGGTGTCCTGCGGCGGCCGGGTGCCGTCCGCCGCCGACTCCGCGGCCCGCGCCACGGCCTGCGCGTCCCCGGCACCGGACAGGGCCGCCTCGGCCGCCGCGGCGCGCAGCGGGGTCGCGCCCATGTTGGACAGTCCGATCCGCGCCTCGGCGATGCGCCCGTCGTCGCGCCGCACCAGCGCGGCCACGCCGACGATCGGCCAGGACTGGGCGACCCGGTGGAACTTCTCGTAGTGGAAGCCCCAGCCGTCCGCCTTCGGGATCCTGACCTCCACCAGCAACTCGTCGGGCGCGAGTGCGGTCTGCAGATAGTCGACGAAGAACTCGCGCGCCGGGACGGTGCGCCGGCCGCCCGGTCCGACGGCGACGAGTTCGCCGTCCAGCGCGAGCAGCACCGCGGGCAGGTCGCCGGCGGGGTCGGCGTGCGCGAGCGAGCCGCCGAGGGTGCCCCGGTGTCGTACGGCCGGGTCGGCGACCGTTGCCGTGGCGGCGGCGAGCAGCCCGGCGTGCCGACGCACCAGCGGATCGCGCATCACGTCGTGGTGCGTGGTCGTGGCACCGATGACCAGGGCGTCGCCCTCCTCGCGGACCCCGCGCAGCTCCGGGATCCGGCCGACGTCCACGACGAGCTCCGGGAAGGCCAGCCGGAGCCGCAGCAGCATCAGCAGACTCTGACCGCCGGCCAGCACCTTCGCCTCCTCGCCCACGTCGGTGAGCGCGCGTACCGCCTCGTCGACGGTCGTCGGCCGGGCGTAGTCGAATGCCGGGGGAATCATGCCTGCGCCTCCTTGACCGCACGCCATACGCGCTCGGGTGTACAGGGCATCCGCACGTCCGTCACACCCAGCGGCCGCAGGGCGTCCACGATCGCGTTCACCACGGCCGGCGTGGACGCGATGGTGCCTGCCTCCCCGACTCCCTTGACGCCCAGGGAGTTCGTGGACGCCGGCGTCTCCGTCCGGTCCGTCACGAAGTCGGGCAGGTCGGGCGCGGACGGCACGAGATAGTCGGCCAGGGTGCCGGAGACGAGGTTGCCGTCTTCGTCGTACACGGCCTCCTCGTACAGGGCCTGCGCGATGCCCTGGGCGAGTCCGCCGTGCACCTGACCCTCGACGATCATCGGGTTGATCACCCGGCCGACGTCGTCCACGCACACGTACGAGCGGATCCGGGTCTGCCCGGTCTCGGTGTCGACCTCGACGGCGCACAGGTGGGTGCCGTGCGGGTAGGAGAAGTTGTCGGGATCGACCACGTGCTCGGCGTTGATGGTCGGTTCCATGCCGTCGGGCAGGTCGTGCGAGGAGAACGTCTCGAAGGCGATCTCCTGGATGGTCTTACGTGCCTCCGGGGAGCCCTTGACGGAGAACACGCCGCTCGTGAACTCCAGGTCCTGCTCACTCGCCTCCAGGAGGTGGGCGGCCACCTTCCGTGCCTTGTCCACCACCTTCGTCGCGGCCCGGTGCACGGCTGTTCCGCCCACGACGAGCGAGCGCGAGCCGTAGGTGTCCATGCCCTGCGGGCTGGCCTTGGTGTCGCCGTGCACCACCTCGACGTCCTCGAAGGGCACGCCCAGCACGTCGGCGGCGATCTGGCTCCAGCACGTCTCATGGCCCTGCCCGTGCGGGCTCGTGCCGGTCACCACCTCGACCTTGCCGGTGGGCAGCATTCGGATGCTCGCCGCCTCCCAGCCGCCGGCCGCGTACCGCAGGTCCCGCAGCACCCGGCTCGGCGCCAGCCCGCACATCTCGGTGTACGTCGACACGCCGATGCCGAGCCGCACGGTGTCCCCGCGCTCGTTGCGGTCCGCCTGCTCGGCGCGCAGCTTGTCGTACCCGAACAGTTCCAGGGCCTTGTCGGTGGCGGCCTCGTAGTTGCCGCTGTCGTACGTCAGACCCGCGATCTGCTCGTACGGGAACTCCTCGTGCCGGATCCAGTTGCGGCGCCGCAACTCCACTGGATCCAGGCCGAGTTCGGCCGCCAGATCGTTCATGATCCGTTCGATGGCGAAGGTCGCCTCCGGGCGTCCGGCGCCGCGGTAGGCATCGGTGGGCGTACGGGTCGTGAACACACCGGTGCAGGTGAACTCGTAGGCGTCCATCTTGTAGATCGCCGGATACATGAACGCGCCCAGGATCGGGATACCCGGTGTGACCAGCATCAGGTAGGCGCCCATGTCGGCCAGCAGGTCCACCTTCAGGCCGAGGAGCCTGCCGTCGCGGTTCGCGGCGATCTCGACGTCCTGGATCATGCCGCGGCCGTGGTGTGTCGCCAGATAACCCTCGGAGCGGGACTCGGTCCACTTCACCGGCCGGCCCAGGCGCCGGGCGACGTCGAGGGCGATCGCCTCCTCGCCGTACACCTGCAGCTTGGAGCCGAAGCCTCCGCCCACGTCGGGGGCGACCACCCGCAGCTTGTGCTCGGGGACCCCGGTGACCACGGAGAGCATGACCCGCAGGATGTGCGGGATCTGCGTGGCCGAGTACACCGTGAACTCCCCGGATGCGGCGAGCGGGGTGACGACGACGGCGCGTGGCTCCATGGCGTTGGGAATGAGGCGCTGCTGGTGGTAGCGGCGCTTCAGCGTCACTTCGGCGCGGTCCCGCACGGCATCGAATGCCTCGCCGGTCTGCAGCGGCCAGACGTAGCAGCGGTTGGTGCCCTTGTCGCTGTGGACCAGGGGGGCACCGTCGGTGAGTGCGACCTCCAGATCCAGCACGGGGGGCAGCGGCGTGTACTCGACCTCGATCGCCTCCAGCGCGTCGGCGGCCGCATACCGGTCGCGGGCCACCACGACCGCCACCGGGTCACCGGCATACCGCGCCTCGTCGACCGCGACCGGCGGATGGTCGGGCAGCACGATGTCCTCGGTCACCGGCCAGGCACAGGGCAGCGAGCCCAGCCCGTCGGCGAGGTCGGCGCCGCTGAACGCCGCGACGACGCCGGGGCGTTCGAGAGCGGGGGAGACGTCGATCCGGTCGATGCGGGCGTGCGCCATGGGGCTGCGCAGGATCGCCAGGTACAGCAGCCCGGCGACCTGGATGTTGTCGGTCCAGTTGGTCTGCCCGGTCAGCAGCCGGGCGTCCTCCTTGCGGGCGCGGGAGCGGCCGACCTCGGGCTCGGCGATCTGGTCGGTCATGCCGTCACCTCCTCCTCGGAGGCAGCGAGCACCGCGCGCACGATGTTCTGGTAGCCGGTGCAGCGGCAGAGGTTGCCCTCCAGGGCGTGGCGCACCTCGTCGGGGGTGGGGTGGGGGTTGTCGCGCAGCAGATCGCGCGCCGCCATGATCATGCCCGGGGTGCAGTAGCCGCACTGCAGGGCGTGCCGGTCGTGGAACGCCCGCTGCAGCCCGGTCCACTCCCCGTCGGTGGCGAGTCCCTGGACGGTCGTCACCTCGGCGCCGTCCGCCTGGACGGCGAGCACCGAGCAGCTCTTGACGCTCACCCCCTCCAGGTCGACCGTGCAGGTCCCGCAGTTGGAGGTGTCGCAGCCCACGGGGGTGCCGGTCAGTCCCAGCCGGTCGCGCAGGTAGTGGATCAGCAGGAGCCGGGGCTCCACCTCGTCCTCGTACGTCGTGCCGTCCACTTTCACCGAGATACGAGTCATGTGCCCTCCCGAGCCGTGCGGGCGGAATGAGGGAAATCAGCGGCTGAGCGTGATGGAAGTCACTCTATGGCGAGGTCTGGTCGACGGCGAGTCGTGCGGCGGGCCTTGTTGAGCGTTAATCCATTGCCCGTGGATGCCCGGTTCTGCTGCACTGCACGGACCCCGTCACCGCACCGTGAGGAGCAGCAGATGCGCGCAGCGTTCGTGTCCACCCAGGAAGGAATCCCCCTCACCCCTAAGGACATGACGCTCAGTGCCCCTGCTCAACCTTGGCATCCTCGCGCACGTCGACGCAGGTAAGACCAGTCTGACCGAACGGCTGCTGCACACCGCCGGAGTGATCGACGAGATCGGCAGCGTCGACGCCGGCAGTACGCAGACCGACACCCTCGCGCTGGAGCGGCAGCGCGGCATCACCATCAAGTCGGCCGTCGTCTCGTTCCCGGTCGACGACGTGACCGTCAACCTCATCGACACACCCGGCCACCCGGACTTCATCGCCGAGGTGGAGCGGGTGCTCGGCGTCCTGGACGGCGCCGTACTGGTCGTCTCGGCCGTCGAGGGCGTCCAGGCGCAGACCCGCGTCCTGATGCGGACACTGCACCGGCTGCGCATCCCCACGCTGGTCTTCGTCAACAAGATCGACCGCCGCGGGGCGCGCTACGAGGACGTGCTGCGGGCGATCTCGCAGCGGCTCACGGCGGCGGTCGTACCCATGGGCTCCACCACCGGACTCGGTACCCGCGCGGCCCGCTTCACCCCCGGACTCGGCCCGGCCGCGCTCGACACCCTCGCCGACCACGACGACGACCTCCTCGCGGCCTACGTCGAGGACACCGTCTCCCCCGACCTCCTCCGTGCCTCCCTCACCGCCCGCACCCGTCAGGCCCTGGTCCACCCGGTGTACGCCGGCTCCGCCATCACCGGAGCGGGCGTGGCCACGCTGCTCGACGGCATCAAGGAACTGCTCCCCGCCGCCGACGGCGACCCCGACGGCCCCGTCTCCGGCACCGTCTTCAAGGTCGAGCGGGGACCGGCGGGGGAGAAGATCGCCTACGCGCGGATCTTCTCCGGCACCCTGCGCATCCGGGACAGGGTGCCGTGCGGCGACCCGGGCCGGGAGGGCCGGGTCACCGCGATCAGCGTCTTCGACCACGGCACCGACGTCCGCAGCGACGCCGTACCGGCCGGCCGGATCGCCCGGCTGTGGGGCCTGGCCGACATCAGGATCGGTGACTCGATCGGCGAACCGCGTAGGCCGTACGGGCACCTATTTGCCCCGCCGACCCTGGAAACGGTCGTCGTACCGGGGCCCGCGGCCGACCGGCGCGCCCTGCACCTCGCGCTCACCCAGCTCGCCGAGCAGGACCCGCTCATCGGCCTGCGCCACGACGAGGTGCGCCAGGAGACCTCCGTGTCCCTCTACGGAGAGGTGCAGAAGGAGGTCGTCCAGGCGACGCTCGCCGACGAGTACGGACTGGACGTCGGCTTCCGGGAGACGACCCCCCTGTGCATCGAGCGGCCGGTCGGTACGGGGGCGGCGGTCGAGTTCAACAAGAGAGACCCGAACCCGTTCCTCGCAACCGTCGGACTGCGCGTCGACCCCGCACCGGCCGGTTCGGGCACCGCGTTCCGGCTGGAGGTGGAGCTGGGATCGATGCCGTACGCGTTCTTCAAGGCCGTCGAGGACACCGTCCGGGAGACCCTCGCGCAGGGCCTGCACGGCTGGCAGGTCACCGACTGCACGGTCACCATGACCCACTCCGGCTACTCGCCCCGCCAGAGCCACGCCCACCAGGGGTTCGACAAGAGCATGTCGAGCACGGGCGCCGACTTCCGCGGTCTGACGCCGCTGGTGCTCATCGAGGCGCTGCGGCGAGCGGGCACCCGGGTCCACGAGCCGATGCACCGCTTCCGCGTCGAGGCCCCGGCGGACACCCTGGGCGCACTGCTGCCGGTCCTGGCCGGGCTGCGGGCCGTACCCCGGACGACCGAGACCCGGGGCGCCGGCTGTGTCCTGGAGGGCACGGTGCCGGCGGTCCACGTCCACGCGCTCGAGAAGCAGCTGCCCGGGCTCACCCGAGGGGAGGGCGAGCTGGAGAGCGCCTTCGACCACTACGCGCCCGTCGCGCAGGGCGCGGTCCCCGAGCGGCCGCGCACCGACCACAACCCGCTCAACCGGAAGGAGTACCTGCTCAACGTCACGCGTCGCGTCGGCACTTGAGGTGGCCGAGAACGAACTTACTCCAGAGTCAGAAGTGTTGACGGTGTCCGGAAATGGTCGGACTGTAGTGGACATGCCGAATAAACGTGCGCGTCTGCTCGTTGTTCTGGTTCTCCTCTGTGGATTCCTGACGGTGGCGGGCACCCATCCCGCCACCGCCGCCCCCCTCTCCGACTCCCTCTGGTTCGACGGCTCCCCGCTCACCGTGCAGAACGGCCGCTTCACCGACGCCTCCGGCCGGGAAGTGGTCCTGCGCGGCTACAACGTCTCCGGCGAGACCAAGCTGGCGGAGAACGGCGGCCTCCCGTTCGCCTCGGTCGCCGACGCCCGCAAATCCGCGACCGCACTGAGGGCCCTCGGCGGCGGCAACACCGTCCGCTTCCTGCTCTCCTGGGCCTACGCCGAGCCCGTGCGCGGCCAGGTGGACACGGCGTACCTGGCCGCAGCCACCGACCAGATGCGCGCGTTCCTCGACGCCGGTGTCCGCGTCTACCCGGACTTCCACCAGGACCTCTACTCCCGCCACCTCTTCGACCCCGACAGCTGGTACACCGGCGACGGCGCCCCCAAGTGGGCGGTCGACGCCGGGAACTACCCCGACGAGTTCTGCGGGATCTGCCTGTTCTGGGGCCAGAACATCACCCAGAACGAGGCCGTGAAGCGGGCGTCGTACGACTTCTGGCACAACGCGCACGGAGTCCAGGACGCCTTCCTCACCACGGCCCAGAAGACCATGGCCTACGTCAGACAGCACCTGTCGGCCGAGGACTTCGCCGGCATCGTCGGCTTCGACCCCTACAACGAACCGCACGCCGGCGTCTACGACCCGGGCCAGACCAGCCGCACCTGGGAACGGGACGTGCTGTGGCCCTTCTACGAGAAGTTCCGTGCCCGCATGGACGCGGCAGGCTGGCAGACCAAACCCGCCTTCGTCGAACCGAACCTGTTCTGGAACGCCAACCTCGACTTCCAGAAGGAGGAGGGCGGCCTGCTGGACGCGGGCACCCTCGGCCCCCGTTACGTCTTCAACACCCACTTCTACGACCAGAAGGCGATCTCGGGCGTCTTCATGTGGGGCAAGGCGGTCGACGGTCAGTACGCCGGCGACTTCGGCACGGTCCGCGACCGGGCGGCGGCGACGGCGACGCCCGCGATCGTCAGCGAGTTCGGCCACCCGCTGTCCGGCAGCGTCTCCGACAAGGCCCCGACCGTCCTCAAGGCCATGTACCAGGCCATGGACTCCCGTCTGCCGGGCGCCCGTTGGTGGTCGAACCCGAAGGCGTCGGGGCCGGTCCTGTCCGGCACGCAGTGGCAGTGGGACATCTACAACGGCCGGCACCACGAGCTGATGAACGGCAACCCCGACAAGGTGCTCACCGAGGGCGACGCCTGGAACGACGAGGACTTGTCCGCCGTCCACCTGGACGACGCGGGCACGGCGGCACTGCGGCAGGACGCCCGGCTCCTGGACCGCGTCTACCCGAGCGCGACCGCCGGTACGACGGTCGCCTTCACCTACGAGGACCGCTCCCGGGACGGTTCCACGACCCTGACCTGGAACCCGGTGCCGGGTTCGCTGCCGAATGCCGCCCGTCTGGTCGGCTCGGGCCAGTACGCGCTGCTGCTGTGGCGGTCGGACGGCGGCGAGGCGCCCACGGAACTGCATCTGCCGACGTCGTTCCCGACCTCGGCGACCACGGTCGTCTCCGACCTCGGCACGGCGTACGCCCCGCCGTCGTACACCGGCACCACCCCGATCGGCGTGACCGCCGAACCGGGCGGGACGGGCAGCCGCCGCCTGCTGCTCACCGCGCCGGACTCGGGCGTCCTGCACTACGCACTGGTGACCAACGGGGCGACGGCGCCGTCCGCGGGCCTGCTGGGCGCGGCCCGCGCCGAGCTCACGGCGTGGGCCGCGCAGGCGGTCAACTAGCCGACGGGCCGGTCCAGTCGGCGGGCACCTGGGCCAGGCGCACACGCTGGGGGTGGTCGCCGACCGGGACCGACACCGTCTTGCGGCCGGTGGCGAAGTCGATCGCGGTGACCTGGTCGGCGCCGCTCTCGGAGACCACGCAGGACCTGCCGTCACCGCTGACGGTCGACCAGTAGGGCTTGGAGACGGGGACGAGGGGGCCTTCCTGAAGGGTGGCGCGGTCGACGACGGTGGCGTAGTCGTCCATGGTGCCCGCGATGCACAGCTTGGTTCCGTCGGGCTTCATGGTGATGCCGTGGTGGCGCGAGTCGTTGACCCAGGTGGTGCGGTCCTCGCTGGTGTCCGGGTTCTCGGGGAGGGTCTTGGTGCGGGTGATCTTGTCGGAGGCGACGTCGTACTCGAAGAAGCCGTTGAAGAACGACACCTGGAAGTACAGCTTGCTCTCGTCGGGGCTGAAGGCCGCGGGGCGGACGGCGTCCGAGTGGTCGTCGAGGCCGATCGCGTCCAGGCGTGCGCGCATGTCGATCACCTTGACCTGCTCGAAGGTGGTCGCGTCGACGACGGTGATGCGGCGGTCGCCCTTCGTCCAGTCCAGCCAGGGCTCGTCGAGGGCGGTGTTGACGTCGCCGATGGCCATGTTCCAGATGTACTTGCCGTCCCGGCTGAAGACGTTCTCGTGCGGCTTGTCGCCGGTGGCGAACGAGCCGACCTGCTCGCCGGTTTTGATGTCCAGGACGTGCACGGTGTTGGACGTCGAGGCGGAGACGGCGACGCGGGTGCCGTCGGGGGAGACCGCCATGTGGTCGGAGCGGTAACCGGACACGGGGAAGCGCCAGTTGATGTCCCCGGTGGCGAGGTCGATGGAGACGACGTCGGCGAAGCTCGGCCGGGAGACGACCATCGACCGGCCGTCCGGGGTGGAGTACATGTCGTCGACGAACTGGTCGTGTCCCTCGCCGACGCTGTTGCGGATCGCCATGAAGTAGATCCACTTGATGGGATCGGCGTTGATCTCCGCCAGCCGCTCCTCCTTGTCGGGGATGACGTTGATGCGGCCGATCTTCGCGAAGTCGCTGGTGGACCTGATGACATCGGCGGTGCCGTCCCAGTTGTTGCCGACGAACAGCACCTCGCGCAGGGCGGCGGAGTCGGGGCCGTCGGCGACGGCGGTGGTCGCGGGGGCGGTGAGGGTCAGGGCGAGGGCGGCTGCGATGGAGCAAAGGTGCCTGGGGCTGACGGCAGGCATGGGTGCTCTCTCCTCTGGAGATGGGTGGCTGGCGCGGGCATGCCAACGAGCGAATCTGAATACGAGGTCGTTCAGACTTTGACTTACTGGAAAGTAAGGAGCGGGCACCCTTCTCCACAAGACTGCGTACACGACAAAATTGGCGAACGGCGAAGGACAGGAGGGACGTTGGTAGGCAGGCTCAGGGCGCCGACCGGCCGCTACGGCGGCAGGTCCGCCGAGGAACGGCAGGCCGAGCGGCGCCGACGCTTCCTGGACGCCGCGCTCCAGCTCTTCGGCGACAGCCCCGGCTACCGGTCCACGACCGTCGCCGCGCTCAGCGAGGCCGCGGGACTGTCCACCCGGCAGTTCTACGAGGAGTTCCGCACCCTGGAGGACGTACTGGCCGACCTGCACCTGAAGGTCAACGACTGGGCCGAGGAGGCCGTCCTTGCCGCCGCGGCCGACACCGAGGGCCTGCCGATCGAGGACCGCGCCACCGCCATCTTCCGTTCCTACGCCGGGAACGTCACCGCCGATCCCCGCCGCATCCGCATCACCTTCGTCGAGATCGTCGGCGTCAGCCCCCGCCTCGAGGAGCAGCGGCTCGCCCGCCGCGCCCGCTGGGTCGACTTCATCTGCGCCGAGGCGCAGGCCGCCGCCGAACGCGGGGAAGCGGCACCCCGCGACTACCGCGTCGCCGCCACCGCGTTCATCGGCAGCGTCAACGGACTGATCCACGACTGGAGCGCCGGATGGGTCCCGGCGACGCTGGACGAGGTCGTCGACGAGCTTGTACGGCAACTGCTGGGGATCCTGCGGCCGGGGGGCTGGGGCCCGGCAGCGCCCTGACGCACCACGGCGAACGGGCCTTGGGCGCACGGCCCCGGACCGGGTGACCGAGGCCGTGCGGCGCCGTACTGACTACTCCTGCTCGTCCCAGGCCTGGATCAGGGTCTGTTCGGCGATCTTGCCGCCGCGCAGCGTGATCATCGACTCGGCGAGGACGCGGGCCCCGTCGGCGTACTCGCAGGACTCGCTGTAGGCCGCGCGGTCACCCTGGATGACACAGTTCTCCAGCTTGTGCGTCATATCGCGGCTGTAGACGTCGTCGAGCATGGCGCTGATCTCGTCGCGGCCGTGCAGCACCCGTGGGTGGCTGGGCTGTGAGTTGCGGTCCACGACACGCAGTTCGGCATCGTCGGCGTAGAGCGACAGGAGAGTGTTCGGATTGCCTTCTATGCCCCGGCGCAACGTCTCGGTGTCGAAGCTGGGGCTTGCCGCAGTACCCATCGTGACCTCCTTCGAGGGCCGCGGCCCGGCGGGGGAGCGGGCCGTACAGGGCCTCTCCTACGAGATTCCTCCGCCCGGTCGGCCTCGGCAAGCGCGGCAGGCCTGCCCGGCCCGGCCGCTCAGTCGGCGTCGGCCGTGGCGAGGAACTGGGTGGCCGCCAGCTCCGCGTACAGCGGGTCGGCGGCCACGAGTTCGCGGTGGGTGCCCACCGCACGGACCTTGCCGGCATCCATGACCACGATCCGGTCGGCCATCGTCACCGTGGACAGCCGGTGGGCGACGACCAGCACCGTGGTCGTCCGGGCCACATCGGCCACGGTGTCGCGCAGCGCGGCCTCGTTCACCGCGTCCAGCTGCGAGGTCGCCTCGTCGAGAAGCAGCAGCCGGGGGCGGCGCAGCAGGGCGCGGGCGATCGCCACCCGCTGACGCTCACCGCCCGACAGCTTGGTGCCGCGGTGCCCGACGAGCGTGTCCAGTCCGCGCGGCAGCCGCCCGACCAGACCGTCGAGCCGGGTCGTCTTCAGCACCCGCGCGAGGGTGTCGTCGTCCGCGTCCGGGTTGCCCAGCAGCAGGTTCTCGCGCAGCGAGCCCGACAGGACGGGCGCGTCCTGCTCCACATAGCCGATCGCGGATCGCAGCTGCGGCAGCTCCCACCGGGCGAGTTCCCGGCCGTCCAGCGTGATCTCGCCCGACTCGGGGTCGTAGAACCGCTCGATGAGGGAGAAGACGGTGGTCTTGCCCGCGCCGGACGGGCCGACGAACGCCGTCATGCCCCGTGCGGGCACGGCGAAGGTCACCCCGTGGTGCACGTACGGCAGGTCGTCGGCGTACCGGAAGCGGACGTCGGTGAAGGCCAGCGCGGCCGGTTCGGCGTCGGCCGACGGCAACGGGGCGGCCTCGGACGCGGGTTCGGCGGGCAGCCGCAGCGCCTCCTGGATGCGGGACAGCGCCGCGGCACCCGTCTGGTACTGGGTGATCGCGCCGACGACCTGCTGGATCGGCGACATCAGATAGAAGACGTACAGCAGGAACGCGACCAGTGTGCCGACGTCGACGGCGCCGGTCGCGACCCGTGCCCCGCCCACCGCGAGCACCGTGATGAAGGCGATCTGCATCGCCAGTCCGGCCGTGTTGCCCGCGGCCGCCGACCACTTGGCGGCACGCACACTCTGCCGCCACGACTCCTCCGCCGCGGCGTGCAGCGCGCCCTCCTCCCGGTGCTCGGCGCCGGACGCCTTCACCGTGCGCAGCGCGCCCAGCACCCGCTCCAGCGAGGCGCCCATCACGCCGACCGCGTCCTGCGCCTGCCGGCTGGCCCGGTTGATCCGGGGCACGATCACGCCGAGGACCGTGCCCGCGCACAGGATCACGGCCAGCGTGACACCGAGCAGCACGGGGTCGACGAAGCCCATCATCACCACGGTCGCGACCAGCGTGAGCCCGCCGGTGCCGAGGCCCACCAGGGAATCGGTGGTGACCTCGCGCAGCAAGGTGGTGTCCGAGGTGATACGGGCCATCAGGTCGCCCGGCTCGGTACGGTCCACGGCGGCTATGCGCAGGCGCAGCAGATACGACGACAGGGCGCGCCGCGCGCCGAGGACCACCGACTCCGCGGTGCGCCGCAGCACGTACGAACCCAGCGCGCCCACCGCCGCGTTGGCGACGACCAGCGCCGACATCGCGACCAGCGCACCTGTGATGGCCCGGTCGTGGGAGAGGTCGTCGATCAGGTCCCGCGCGACCAGCGGCAGCAGCAGGCCGGTGGCCCCGGTGACCAGCGAGAGCACCGCGCCCGCGAGCAGGGCCCACCGGTGCGGCCGTACATAGCCGAGGAGCATGCGCCACGGGGGCGTACTCGTCTGCGTCTGTGCCTTGCTCACGCTGCTCCTTCGCCGGTCGAACAGGGCGTTCAGCCTACGGTGGAGCCGAGCCGTACGGCCGCCCGTTTCGCCGTCGGCCTACCGGGCCGTGAGCGCCGCCAGGGTGGCGTCCAGGTCGGCGGGGCGCGGCCGGTTGTGCGGCAGCTTGCCGAGGACGACGGCCATGCCGCAGGTGTTGGTCAGGGCGGAGAAGACCAGTCCGCCCGCGATCCCGGCGGCGAGCAACTGCCAGGCGGGGTGCAGCAGTCCGAGACCGAGGCCGGTCAGGACGATGCTGCCCGCGGTGAACCGGACCTGGCGTTCCATGGACCAGGTCGTGCGGGTGCTCTGCTGTGGCCGGGCCAGTTCATGACCGCGCCGGGCCCAGTCCTGGGTTCCGCCGGTCAGCGTCATGGCGCCGATGCCCTCCGCGGCGAGGGCCGTGCAGGCCTGCTCGGAGCGGGCCCCGGAGGCGCACACGAGAAGCAGTTCGCCGTTCACCTGACGGAGCGTGGGCAGGGCCCGGCGGAGCTGGTCCAGGGGGATGTTGAGGGCGCCGGGCACGTGGCCGGTGGCGTACTCGCCCGGGGTGCGGACGTCGATGACGGTGAGCTCGGGCAGCCGGGTCCGGGCCTCGTCGGCGTCGAGAGTGCGGGGAGCGTTCATGGTGCGTGCGATCCTTCCTTGGCATGCGGTGAGGGGTACACACCCCGGGGGAGGTAAAATACCCCCAAGGGTATACAGAGGAGTGGGTGGCCGTGGATGTGCGGTTCGAGGGTGATGAGCTGAAGTCGGTGCTGAACCGGCTGCGCCGGGCGCAGGGTCAGATCACCGGAGTGATCAAGATGATCGAGGAGGGACGCGACTGCGAGGACGTCGTCACACAGCTCGCCGCCGCCTCGCGCGCCCTCGACCGGGCCGGTTTCGCGATCATCGCGACCGGGCTCCAGCAGTGTCTGACCGACGCCGGCAACGGTGACGGCAACGGCGAGACCACGGACGAGATGAAGGCCCGCCTGGAGAAGCTGTTCCTCTCCCTGGCCTGACCGTCCGGCCCGTCCTCACAGGACGGCGTCGGCCAGCATGAACGCGGCCACCGCCAGCAGGGCGCCGGCGAAGATCCGCTGGAGCGAACCGGCGGAGATGCGGGCCGCGAGGCGTTTGCCGTCCCATGCGGCGAGGACCGCAGCGGCGGCGAAGGGTGCGACACGCGCCCAGTCGACGCTCACGTCCGCCCCCGCCCGGGCCGCCAGCGCGACCAGCGAGTTGAGCGTGATGACCAGCAGGCTCGTACCCACGGCCGCCCGCATCCGCAGCCCCACCACGTTCACCAGCGCCGGTACGGCGAGAAAGCCGCCGCCCACCCCCAGCACCCCGGTGACCGCGCCGAGTCCCGCCCCGGCCGCGGCGACCCGAACCGGGCGGGCCGGCGCCTCGGTGGGCGCGGAGGCCGACGGGCGCAGCATCCGCAGCGCGGCGACTGCGGCGATCACGGCGAAGACGCCGGTCAGCACTCCGGCCGGGAGCCGGGTCGAGACCGCGCCGCCGACCGCCGCGGGCCCGAGTCCCGCGAGGGCGAACAGGAGGCCGTGCTTCCCCCGCACGGTGCCCTCGCGGGCATGCCCGATCAGGGCGGTGGCGGACGTGACGGTGACGACGACCAGGCTCGCGGTGGCCGCCGCGGCAGGGGTGAGGTCGAGCAGGTAGATCAGTGCGGGCACCGCCAGCACGCTCCCACCGCCCCCGAGGGCGCCCAGGGCGAGACCGGTGAGAGCCCCGGCGACGAGGGCGAGGACGAACGCGCTCACGCGGGCGAGGTGCGCTGCTCGTCGCGCACGACCGGCAGACCCGCCTCGGCCCACGCCTGCATACCGCCCGCGACGTCTGCCGCGCGGACGCCGCGCGTGGCGAGCAGGTCCGCCGCCTCTCGGGAGCGCCGCCCGGAGCGGCAGATCACGACGACCGGCCGGCCCTGGGCGCGCTGCGGCAGTTCACCCCCGGCCGCGAGGCCGGACAGCGGGGCGCACACGGCGCCGGGGGCGTGTCCCGCGGCCCACTCGGCCGGTTCACGGACGTCCAGGAGCACGGCGTCCGCACGCGTACGGTCGCGGGCCTCGGCCGGAGTGAGGCGGTCCGGGATCAACCCGGCCTCGCGCGCCGCGTCGAAGCGGTCGTCGACGGCGACGACGTCACGCCCCGCCGCGTCGAGGAGGGACGCCGCGATGGCCGCCCGCATCCCCCCTGCGCAGTGCACCCACACGGTGCCGTCCGGAATCTCGGCGAGGCGCTCCCGCAGTCGGTGCAGCGGTATGTGGAGCGATCCCGGGATGTGCCCGGTCGCACGCTCGGAGTCGCGCCGCACGTCGAGGACCACGACAGCCTGTTGGGGCACCAGCTCCGCGAAGGTGGCGCGCGGGAACGCGCGGGGCCGCTCTCCCGCCGGCACCCAGTCGCCGGGCGAGCCGGTCGCCGCCGCGGCGGGCCGGTCGATGCCGACCCGGACGAGCTCGCGCTGGGCGGCGGCCAACTGGGCGGCCGACTCGGCGAGCAGCGTGACCGGCCTGCCCCAGGGCAGCAGCCAGGCCAGATACGTGGCGAGCTGCCCGTCGGCCTCGAAGTTCAACGCCCCGGCGGCATGCCCCTCGGCGAACGCGACCCGGTTGCGCAGGTCCACCACCCATTCGCCGGCGGCCAGCCGGGCTGCGATCTCCTCGGCGTCCGCGCGGCGGGGCGGGGTGAGGTCGACGGGGGCCGGGCCATCGGCGTTGGCCGGGCCCATGTGGGCGTAGTACGCGGGTACGTCGTCCAGGCCGGCCAGCAGGTCGGCGACAAAGGTGTCGACGTCCTTGACGAGCGCCTCGTTGGCGGTGCGCTCCCGGCCGATCGTCGTCTCCGCGCCCGTGTCGCTCTGCCCGGCGGAACAGAAGCTGCCGAAGCCGTGCGTGGGCAGCACCTCGGTCGTGTCCGGGAGCTCCGCGGCCAGGCGGTGCGCGGAGTCGTACTGGGCGCGGGCCAGCTGTTCGGTCAGCCGCGGCTCGACCAGATCGGGACGCCCGACCGTGCCGATCAGCAGGGAGCCTCCGGTGAAGACGGCCACCGCCCGTCCGTCGTCCTGAAGGACGTACGACGTGTGGTGCGGGGTGTGGCCCGGCGTGGCCAGCGCGCGCAGCGCCAGCCCCGCATCGATCTCCGCCCGGTCCCCGTCGGCGACCGGCACGCGCTCGTACGCGACCTGGGCTCCGGCCGGCACGAGATACGAGGCGCCGGTCACCCGGGCCAGCTCCAGGCCGCCGGTGACGTAGTCGTTGTGGACGTGGGTCTCGACGACGTGCGTGATGCGCACGCCCCGCCGGGCGGCGGCCGCGATCACCCGATCGACGTCACGCGGGGGATCGACGACGACGGCGCTGTGCGCACCCCCCGCCACATAGCCGCGGTTGCCCAGTCCCGGCACTTCGATGGTGTCGACGAAGTACACGGCAGCGCTCCTCTCCTCGCGAAACCCCCGGTTGATTACCCCTGGGGGTATAGGCCCACCGTAGCAGAATTACCCCCGGGGGTATGTGGAGGGCCGGCCGGAAGCAGCCATGACTGTCGGGCCGCGGGCCTGCAAACCGCGCCCTTACCGATCAGTCGCGCGTAAGGTCGGCACCGGGACGGACGCCCGCCGACAGAAGGGGTCAGCACGATGGCGCAGGAAGTACGCGGCGTGATCGCACCGGGGAAGGACGAGCCGGTCCGGGTCGAGACGATCGTCGTGCCCGACCCCGGCCCGGGGGAGGCCGTGGTGCGGGTCCAGGCCTGCGGGGTCTGCCACACCGACCTGCACTACAAACAGGGCGGTATCAACGACGAGTTCCCCTTCCTGCTCGGCCACGAGGCCGCCGGGATCGTCGAGACGGTCGGCGACGGCGTCACCGAGGTGGCGCCCGGGGACTTCGTGATCCTCAACTGGCGTGCCGTGTGCGGTCGTTGCCGGGCCTGTCTGCGCGGCCGCCCCTGGTACTGCTTCGACACCCACAACGCCGGGCAGAAGATGACCCTCGCCTCGACCGGCCAGGAGCTCTCCCCGGCCCTCGGCATCGGCGCCTTCGCCGACAAGACACTGGTCGCGGCCGGCCAGTGCACCAAGGTCGACCCCGCGGTCTCCGCGGCCGTCGCCGGACTGCTGGGCTGTGGCGTCATGGCCGGCATCGGCGCCGCGATCAACACGGGGAACGTCGGCCGTGGCGACACGGTCGCCGTCATCGGCTGCGGCGGCGTCGGCGACGCGGCCATTGCCGGGTCCCACCTGGCCGGCGCGGCGAAGATCATCGCGGTCGACATCGACGACCGCAAGCTGGAGACCGCCCGCACGATGGGTGCCACCCACACCGTCAACTCCACGCAGACCGACCCGGTCGAGGCGATCCGTGAACTGACCGGCGGCTTCGGCGCCGACGTCGTCATCGAGGCGGTCGGCCGCCCGGAGACGTACCAGCAGGCCTTCTACGCCCGCGACCTGGCCGGCACGGTCGTCCTCGTCGGCGTCCCCACCCCCGACATGAAGCTCGAACTCCCGTTGCTGGACGTCTTCGGCCGCGGCGGCGCCCTCAAGTCCTCCTGGTACGGCGACTGCCTGCCCTCCCGCGACTTCCCGATGCTGATCGACCTGCATCTGCAGGGGCGTCTGGACCTGGCCGCGTTCGTGACGGAGACCATCCAGCTCGACGAGGTGGAGAAGGCGTTCGAGCGAATGCACCACGGCGACGTGCTGCGCTCGGTGGTGGTGCTGTGATGACCGCCCGCATCGAACGACTCGTCACCTCCGGCCAGTTCACGCTCGACGGCGGCACCTGGGACGTCGAGAACAACGTGTGGCTCGTCGGCGACGACCACGAGGTCGTCGTCATCGACGCCGCCCACGACGCCGACGCCATCGCCGAGGCCGTGGGCGAGCGCCGGCTGACCGCCATCGTGTGCACCCACGCCCACAACGACCACATCGACGCAGCCCCCGCCCTCGCCGAGCGCACCGGAGCCGTCATCTGGCTGCACCACGACGACCTGCCACTGTGGAAGCAGACCCACCCCGACCGGGACCCGGACTCCTGGCTGCTCGACGGCCAGATCATCGAAGCCGCCGGCGCCGACCTGACGGTTCTGCACACGCCCGGCCACGCCCCCGGCGCGGTCTGCCTCTACGACCCCGGACTCGGCACGGTCTTCACCGGCGACACCCTCTTCCAGGGCGGTCCGGGCGCGACCGGCCGCTCCTACTCCCACTTCCCGACGATCATCGACTCCATCCGCGACCGCCTCCTCACCCTCCCGCCCGAGACCAAGGTCCTCACCGGCCACGGCGACTCGACCACCATCGGAGCCGAGGCGCCGCATCTGGAGGAGTGGATCGCGCGGGGCCACTGAAAGCGTCGTGGAACGACAGAAGGCACCCTCAAGAACGGCCCCCCGGGGGGCAGGAGCCGGGCGAGCCAGTCGGTGCGGGTTCGACGGGCTGTGGCCGAGATGTGTGCCTGCGGGTACAGGGCGTCGAACCCGTGGAAGCCGCCCGCCCAGACGTGGAGTTCGGCCTGGCCGCCGGCCGCCCAGATGCGGGTGGCGTAGTGGGTGTCCTCGTCGCGGAAGACTTCGGCGGAGCCGGTGTCGATGTAGGTGGTCGGCAGGCCTGCGAGGTTGTCGGCCAGCGCGGGTGAGACGTACGCGGGTACCTCGTCGTCGGTGAGGTCGCCGAGGACGGCGCGCCATCCGAACTCGTTCGTCTCGCGGGTCCAGACGCCGGGCCCGCCGGAGTACTGGCGGCTGGAGGTGGTGGTGTTGCGGTGGTCGAGCATGGGGCAGATCAGCATCTGCGCGGCGATCGCCGGGGTGCCGAGGTCGCGGGCCAGCAGGGTGACGCCGGCGGCGAGGCCGCCGCCCGCGCTGGCGCCGGCGACGACGATCCGGGCGGGGTCGATGCCCAGTTCGGCGGAGTGTTCGGCGATCCAGAGCAGTCCCTGGTAGCAGTCGTCGACCAGGGTGGTGCCGGTGGCCTCGGGGGCGAGTCGGTAGTCCACGCTGACCACGACCGCGCCGAACTGGTCGAGCCACTCCAGCGGGATGTCGAGCTGTGAGAAGCGGTCGCCCATGACCATCCCGCCGCCGTGGATCCAGTAGATGCAGGGTGCGGCGGGGGTGGTGCGGTCGGCGTGCGCGGGGCTGAAGACCGACAGGGGGATCTGGGCACCGTCCTTGGCGGGCACGGTGATTTCGCGCCGGTCGAGCTGCCTATGTGCAAGGAGGGACTCGACAGCGGTCGAGGGGAGCTGACGCAGTTGCGTGAGCAGTTCCGGGGTGAGCTGGGACATGAGGGGCATGTCGGCCAGGAATTCACGCAGTTCGGGGTCCAGGGCGGGTCGTGCCGCGGTCATGTCGTTGCCTCTCGTGGGGTGGTGCCGGACGGTCGGGCGAGAAAGGGGGCCCGCATTGGCAGGGGCCGGGCAGGCGGTCGGCCGGGCTTCAGAAGGCGGCCTTGCCGCGGACCGGGACGTAGTCGGTGTACTCGGGCTCCTTGGCCAGCAGCCCGTCGATCTGAGCCACGATGGCCTGGGCGGCTTCGCCGGCGAAGACGCGGTGGTGGTCCTCCTCGCTGGTCCAGCCCTCGGTGACGTGGACGACGTCGGCGTCGGACGCGGAACGGGAGACGAGGTAGACGACGCAGTGTTCGCTCGCGCCGGGGCTGCCCTCGTTCAGGCCGGTCAGCAGCAGGTCGACCAGCCGGTCGCCCATGTGGGGCTTGGCGGTCAGGGTGGCGTTGAAGCCGTAGTCGGTGATCATGGATGCCTTCTTCTCGGTGAGGGAGTGAGGTGTTTCCATTCAACCGAGCTGACCTGCGGAAACGTTAGAACGAAGCTCGCTGGCACTTGCACGATCCTCGCAGATGTGGGAGCAATGGCGTTGGAACGGTGCTGCAATGGACGCATGTGCCTCGAAGAGCTCCGCATCCTGCTGGCCCGGCATGCCCGCCCCGACTGGACCACCGCCATCGACGGCGTCCTCATCTCGAAGGTCGACCGGCCGGATCCGCCGGCGCCCTCCATGTCCGGCACGGTGCTCGCTGTCATCGCCCAGGGCGCCAAACGCCTGGCACTGGGCGACCGGGTCTACGCGTACGGCCCCGGGCAGTACCTGGTCGCATCCGTCGACCTGCCCGTCACGGGGCAGTTCACCCGGATCGAACCCGAGCGGCCGGCCCTCGGCTTCGGTCTCGTGCTGGAGCCGTCCGTCGTCGCCGAGTTGCTGTTGCAGGCCGGGCCCGGAGACATCCCGCGCACCGGGGGAGGCGTTCCGTCGGGGATCGCCGTCAGCGACGCTTCAGCCGCGCTGCTCGACACGGTGGTCCGGATGCTGCGCCTGCTCGACGAACCCCGCGACCGGGCCGTGCTGGCGCCGCTGATCAAACGCGAGATCCTCTGGCGCCTGATCACCGGCGAGCAGGGTGAGACGGTTCGCCAACTCGGCCTGGCCGACAGCGGCCTCAGCCATGTCTCACGGGCCGTGCGCTGGATCCGCGAGCACTACGCGGAGCCCTTCCGGGTCGAGGACGTGGCCAGGATGGCCGGCATGAGCGTCTCCGCCTTCTACCGCAACTTCCAGGCGGTGACCGCGATGAGCCCCATCCAGTTCCAGAAGCAGATCCGGCTGCAGGAGGCCCGGCTGCTGCTCGCCACCCACCCGGGCGACGTCACCGGGGTCGGCCGGCGCGTCGGCTACGACAACCCGTCGCAGTTCAGCAGGGAGTACCGCCGCCAGTTCGGTGCGCCCCCGAGCCGGGACGCGGCCCGCCTGCGGAACACCGGACGCACCCCCGTGGGCGTGCTGCCCTGAGCAGGCTGGCCATGGAGGAGGATCGTGCAAGAGGAAGCGAGGATAGTTCTACTGTTTCCGCAGGCCAGAGCGATTCAATGGGATCACCGGTTCTCCCGCGGAGCAGGAAAATGCCTGTCCCTCCGCGGATCCCATCACATCGCAAGGGTCACAGCATGAAGACCGTTCTGATCACCGGTAGCTCCTCCGGATACGGGCGGGAGACCGCCCTCCACTTTCACGCGCAGGGGTGGAACGTCATCGCCACGATGCGCACCCCGCGTCCGGACGTCCTTCCCGAGTCGGACCGGCTCCGCGTCGTCGAGCTCGACGTGACCGAGCCCGAGAGCATCACCGCCGCGTTCGAGGCAGCGGGGCCCGTCGACGTCCTGGTCAACAACGCTGGCGTCCCGTCGATCAGCGTGTTCGAGGGCACCTCCACGGCTTACGTGCGGGAGGTTTTCGAGACCAACACGTTCGGCGTGATGGCGACGACGCAGGCGGTGCTGCCCCGGTTCCGCGAGCGCGGCTGCGGCGTGGTGGTCAACGTGACCTCCAGCGTGGTGCTGGGCCACATGCCGCTCTCGGCGGTCTACAAGGCGAGCAAGATGGCCGTCGAGGGATTCACGGCATCCCTCGCGCTCGAGCTCGCGCCGTTCGGTGTGCGGGCGAAGACGGTCCAGCCGGGCGCCTGCCTGACGACGAGTTTCGCAGCCAGGGCGACGAACAGCGCTTCGCCGGACGAGCTGGTCCCGGCGCCCTACGCAGCCTTTGCGAAGAAGACCATGGACGGCTTCATGGGACAGGACGTGTTCACCAAGGAGAGCGACGTCGCCGAGACGGTGTGGCGAGCCGTGCACGACACCACCGGCCAGCTCCGGTTCCCGGCCGGCCCCGACGCGGTCTGGCTCGCCCAGGCGAAGTGACCGACCCGCAGGCAGGGTTGACGCCGTACTGATGCCACGAGCCGGCCCCGCGCACACGCACGGGGCCGGCTCGCTGTCGCGGAGTGGCCGTGCGCCAAAGGCGACAGAAGACGTCCGGATTTCGCGGCATGCTCGTCGGTGACGGAGTCGGACGGCACGGGAGGACGGACATGTCGGGACCCTTGATGGGCAAGGTGGCGCTGGTCGCCGGTGCGACCCGCGGTGCGGGCCGCGGAATCGCGGTGGAACTCGGCGCGGCCGGCGCCACCGTCTACGTCACCGGCCGCAGCACCCGCGAGCGGCGCTCCGAGTACGACCGCCCCGAGACCATCGAGGACACCGCCGACCTGGTCACCGAGGCCGGCGGCCACGGCATCGCCGTACCCACGGACCACCTCGACCCCGCGCAGGTCCGCACTCTGGTGGACCGCATCGCGGACGAGCAGGGCCGCCTCGACGTCCTCGTCAACGACATCTGGGGCGGCGAGAAGCTCTTCGCCTGGGACAGCCCCGTCTGGGAACACGACCTCGACAACGGCCTACGGCTGCTCCGCCTCGCGGTCGAGACGCACGCGATCACCAGCCACCACGCCCTGCCCCTGCTCCTGCGCCACCCCGGCGGACTGGTGGTCGAGATGACCGACGGCACGCAGGAGTACAACCGCGAGAACTACCGCAACTCCTTCTTCTATGACCTGGCCAAGTGGTCCGTCCTGCGCATGGCCTTCTCCCTCGGCCATGAACTGGCTCCGCGCGGGGCCACCGCCGTCGCGCTGACCCCGGGCTGGCTGCGCTCGGAGATGATGCTCGAAATCTTCGGCGTGCGGGAGGAGAACTGGCGCGACGCCCTCGAGCGGGTCCCCCACTTCGCCATCTCGGAGACCCCGCGGTACGTCGGCCGCGCCGTCGCCGCCCTCGCCGCCGACCCCGACGTGGCCCGCTTCAACGGCCGCTCCCTCTCCAGCGGTGGCCTCGCCCAGGAGTACGGCTTCACCGACCTCGACGGCAGCCGTCCCGACGCCTGGCGCTACCTCGTGGAGGTCCAGGACGCGGGCAAACCGGCGGACACGACCGGCTACCGGTGACGCGCCGGCGGCGAATATCACCGTTTGGTCGCAGTTGGTGCGTGCCTACAACCGATTCCCGTCGCTGTCGGTCCAGCTGGCAGAGATTGCGCGAGATCCGCGCATTCCAGGTGAAAGGCAAGGCCGGGCATGGGGGACGTACGCAGACGGGGAACCGTTGTCCTGGGGGCCACCGCGCTGGTGGCGCCGCTCACGCTCGCGCTGGGCGCCGGCACGGCGCAGGCGGCGAGCTGCACCACGCAGACAGGTCCGTATCAGAAGCAGGTGGAGAAGTTCCTCGGGCGGCCGGTGGACGGTGTGCAGTCCGCCGGGGACTGCAAGGCGATCCAGGCCTTCCAGACCAAGCACGGCATAAAGCCGAACGTCGGCTACGCGGGCCCGGTCACCTGGGGCGTGATGGACCTGATGCTCAAGCAGCGGGCCGTCGGGAACACGCCCGACAAGGACGGCAAGTGTCCCGTCAACAAGGGCCGTATCGCCTGTGTGAACCTCAGCCTCCAGCTGAGCTGGATCCAGGACGGCAAGAAGCTCGTCTACGGCCCCGTTCCGGTCCGCACGGGACGCGACGGCTACGAGACCCGCACCGGCCTGAAGAAGATCTACTGGCGGAACATCGACCACGTGTCGACCATCTACAACGTGCCGATGCCGTACAGCCAGTTCTTCGACGGCGGCCAGGCCTTCCACTCCGCCGGCGTCAGCATGTGGAACCCGCCCGGCTCGCACGGCTGCGTCAACATGACCGGCACCGCCGCCAAGAAGTACTGGTCGCTGCTGAAGAAGGGCGACGACGTCTACGTGTACGGCCGCAAGCCGGGCACCTGACGATGCCCGGCCCACCCCGGACGCGTCACGCCTGAGGCGCGTCCCCGAAGTCCGGGATCTCCAGCCGTACCCCGCCCTGCCGGGCGGACTCGTGGGCGATGATGCCCGGCAGGGTGTAGCGGGCCGCCGCCCACGCGTTGACCGACGGTAGGGTGCGGGTGTTCACCGCGGTCACGAAGTCGTCCACCAGGAAGTGGTGGCTGCCCTCGTGGCCGTTGTGCAGGTGGTCGAACTCCCGCGGCAGGCGGGAGCGGTCGTGCACGGGCGCCGACCCGGAGGTGAAGGCGGCCCGGAGGTCCGGCGCGATGTGCTGGAGTGACGGGTCGTCAGGGGACATGGTGGGCTTGGGCTCGAGCAGCTCGCTGATGTCCTTCACACCGTTCTTGTCCTGCCACAGGGCGACCGTGGCGAGCTGCTCCATGCTCCCTTCCGTCCCGAAGAACCGGAAACGCGACTCTCGTATGTGCGAGGGGTAGCCGACCCGCCGGAACTCGTTCGTACGGAACGACCCGCCGCCCGCCACCTCGAACAGCGCGGTGGCGTTGGAGACGTCGTTGTCGAACTGACTGACCGACCGGTCGAAGACCCCGTCGCCCCGGTCGTCGACCACCCCGATCGCCGACACGCTCACCGCGTGCGTCTGCCAGGCGCCCAGCACCCCGCCCACCGAGTGCGTCGGGTACAGCAGCGGGGGATAGCTGGCGGTCGCCTTCCAGTTGTCGCCGCCGCTGTACTGGTAGGCCTCGTAGAACCCCAGATCCATGTCGTGGACGTAGTCGCCCTCGGCGTAGAAGATCCGCCCGAAGGCACCCTTCGCGATCTGGTTGCGGGCGTGCACGGTCGCCGGGTTGTACTGGCTGGTCTCGCCCATCATGTACGTCAGTCCGGTCGCCTTGACCGCGTCGATGATCGCCGCTATCTCGTCCGTGCTGATCGCCATGGGGACGGCGGAGTAGACGTGCTTTCCGGCATTCAGTCCCTGGACGACCAACGGGCCGTGCGTCCAGCGCTGGGTGAAGATCGCGACCGCGTCGACCGCCTTCGACTCCAGCATGGCCTCGTACGTCGGGAAGGTGCCCGTGAGGCCTTCGGTGGCGGCGAGTTGCTCGGCCCGTTCGGGGAGCAGGTCGGTGACGTAGACGTCGCTGACGCCGGGGTGGGCGAGGAACAGTTTGGCGAACTGCCCGGAGAACTGCCCGGCGCCGACGATGCCGAGGGAGAACGTCATGTAAGTGGTGCCCTTCACTGGTCGAGGATCAGGTTGATCTGGTCGGTGGTCTGGTCGAGGCTGCTCACGGACTTGCCATTGCCGTAGATGGCTTCCATCGCGGGTTGCATGAGGGCCGTGACGTCCGCCGCGTAGTTGGTGATCGGGTAGGAGAAGGTCCGGAAGTCCTTCTTGTCGTCCACGGGCTCCGTGAAGGCCGAGACTTCGATGCCCTTTTTCTTGTAGGCGGCGATGGCGGCCTCGGTGCCTGCCGGAGTGGCGGGGAAGACGACGCCGTAGTCACCCACGACCTTCTGGCACTTGTCGGAGGCCAGGTAGGCCACCCATTTGCGGGCGCCCGCCTTGTTCTTGGAGGCCTTGCTGATGGAGTCGGCGAGGCCGTTCATCATCGTGGCGCGCTTGCCGGTCGGGCCGACGGGAGTGAGAGCGGTCCTGATGTCCCTGCCCTTGAAGCCGTTGTAGGTGGAGATCATCCAGGCGCCGTCGAAGACAGCGGCGGCCTTGCCCGCGGCGATCTGCGTGTTGCCCTGGTTGGACTGGACGTTGTAGTCGGAGAAGGGGGCCATGTATCCCTTCTCCGCCAGGCCGAAGTACCACTCGATGACGGACTTGAAGGTCTTGCTGTCGTACTGGTACTTCGTGCCCCAGCGCGCCTTCTCCGTGTAGCTCCACCCGGCGGATCCGGTGAAGGGACTCCACTGTGTCTGGCCGTCGCCGTAGCCGCCGCCCTGGGTGGCCAGCCCGTACACCTTGACGTTGTTCTTGTCGAAGCCGGGCTCGTCGCCCCGCTTGCCGTTCCTGTCGACGGTGAGATGGGCGATGGCCTTCTCGAAGGTGCCGCCGTCCTCGGGGTTCCAGGAGAGGCCGCCCAGCTGCTCGGCGGTGAGCCCGGCGTCCTTCGCCATCTTCTCGTTGTAGAAGAGTGCGACGGTGTCCCAGTCCTTCGGGGCGCCGTAGCGGTGGCCGTCCTGGCCGATCCAGTTGGCGGCGAGGCCCGGCTGGTAGTCGGAGTCCTTGATGCCCAGGTCGTCCAGGGGTTCCAGCACCTGCAGATCGGCGAACTGGCCGAACTTCTGGATGTGGTCGGTGAACACGTCCGGCTGGGTGCCCGCGATGAACCCGGCGGTGAGCTTGGTCCAGTAGTCGCTCCAGCCCAACTGCGTGATCCTGACCTCGAGTCCGGGGTTCTCCTTCTCGAACCCCTTCGCGCAGGCCTGATAGGCGGGCAGCTGGTTGGCGTCCCACAGCCAGTAGGTCACGGTGTTCGCGGACGACCCGGTGGAGTCGCCCTTCGCGCATCCGGTCACCAGGGACAGCGTGAGCGCTCCGGCCAGCGCGGTCAGCGTACGAAGTCGCATCAGTGGTCCCTCACTTGATCCCGGTGAAGCCGATGGAGCTGACGATGCGGCGGGCGAAGCAGGCGAAGAGCACCAGCATCGGCAGCGCGGCGATCAGCGTCGCCGCCGTGAGCCCGGACCAGTCGACGCCGGTCGCCGGGGTCTGCGCCCGGAAGATCGCCAGCGCCACGGTCAGCACGCGCGAGCTGTCGCTGTAGGAGACCATCAGCGGCCAGAAGTAGTCGTTCCAGGAGGTGATGTACGTCAGCACGGACAGCGTGAGGATCGGTGTGGACGCCATCGGCAGGACCACCCGGAAGAAGATCCTCACCTTGCCGGCGCCGTCGAGCAGCGCCGCCTCCTCGACCTCCCGGGGGATGTTCATGAAGAACTGCCGCAGGAAGAAGACGGCGAACGGGGTCATGAAGAGGCTGGGCAGCGCGATGCCGAGCAGTGTGTCCACCAGGCCGAGCTGCTTGATGAGCACGAAGTTCGGCAGCAGCGTGAAGAGGGTCGGCACCATCAGCCCGGCCAGGAACAGACCGAACACCTTGTCCCGGCCGCGCCAGCGCAGCCGCGAGAAGGCGTACGCGGCCATCGCGGAGAAGAAGATCTGACAGCCGGTGACGAGCGTCGAGACGATCACCGAGTTGAGCAGGTAGCGCCAGAAGTCGAGCCCGCCGCCCGCGCCGCCCTGCGCCACCGCTTCCTCGGCGGACTGCAGACCGAGGGCCCGCTCGAAGCCGCTGGTGGTGAGGTCCACAGGGAGGGGGTTCGTGGGGTCGGCGGCCAAGCCCGCGTTGGTGGAGAGCGCGGTGCGCAGGATCCAGTAGAACGGCAGCAGGGTGATGAGGACGATCAGGCCCAGCACGGTCCAGGCGGCGGCCCGGCCGAGGGAGAACCTGCGCTTCAGCGGTCGTATGCCGGTCGTTGTCGTTGTCGTGGCGGTCACGGCGGCCATGTCGGTGTCTCCTTTCCGTCAGCCGAGGTCGGTCCGGCCGGCCCGGGTGAGCCGGTACTGCAGGACGGTGATCGCGCTGAGCACGACCAGCAGGGCGACGGACATCGCCGAGGCGTAGCCGAACTGGAAGCGGCCGAAGGCGGATCCGTAGATGTAGAACTGGAGCACGTTGGTCGCGTTCGCCGGACCGCCCGCCGTGGTCACCGCCACGGTGTCGAAGACCTGGAACGAGCCGATCACCGTCATGATCAGCACGACCGCCAGCACCGGCCGCAGCAGCGGCATGGTGATCCGCCAGAACATCCGCCACTCGCTCGCGCCGTCGACCCTGGCCGCCTCGTACATGTCGTTCGGGATCGCCTGGAGACCCGCGAAGAGGAGCAGGGCGGTGTAGCCGACGTGCCGCCAGACGTTGATCAGGGCGATGGTGGGGATCGCCCAGGTCTCGTCGGCGAGGAAGGGGATGCGGTCGGCGCCGAGGGCACTGATGATCTCGTTGCCGATGCCGAGCTGGGTGTCCAGGATCCACAGCCACACGAGGCCGGCGACGACGTTCGACATCAGATACGGGGTGAGCACGATGCCCCGCAGCAGAGCCGACCGGGTCAGCCGCTGGAGCAGCACGGCGATGGCGAGTGCCGCCACCGTCTGTATGCCGATGTTGATGACGACGTACTCGACGGTGACCTTCAGCGAGTCCCAGAAGATCGGATCGTGGATCATCCGGCCGTAGTTGGCGAGCCCCACCCACTCCGCGGGCGTCAGGAGATTGAAGCGGGTGAAGCTCAGATAGACGCCCCGCAGCGTCGGCCACAGCAGGAAGACCAGGAAACCCAACAGGGAGGGAGCCAGGAACACGGCCGCGAGACGGCCGTCACCTCGGCGCGTCGGCGGACTGCTGGAGGCGATGCTCATCGGGAGACTCCTCGGCTACGGCGGCTCATCCTCGGGGCACTTACTTTTGAGGTGAAAGAATCCATGCGTCAAGAGGCATGCAGACATCTTCCTGATCCGGTCCGGTCGGTCTAGTGTGGGGATCATTACTTCCGTGGTGAAAAAATCTTGGGGAGTCAGGCCGTCATGACCGCAGGTACCGCCAGCTGGTTGCCGCTGAGTGCGGGGGAGCGCTCGGTGGCGATCGAGGTGCTCGTCCACGGCCCGCTGTCCCGCTCGGACCTCGCGCGCCGGCTGAGCCTCTCGCCCGGCAGCCTCACCCGGCTGACCAAGCCGCTGATCGAGTCCGGGCTGCTGATCGAGGTCCCCGACGGCGGCGCGCCGGCCGAGGGCCGGCAGGGGCGTCCCTCACAGCCGCTGGACATCGTCGCCGAGTCCCGCTCCTTCCTCGGCTTCAAGGTCACCGAGGACATGGTGTACGGCGTCGTCACCACCCTGCGGAGCGAGATCGTCGCCCGCCACGACCGCCCGCTCACCACCCACGACCCCGGCGAAGTCGCCGATCTGCTGGCGGAGATGACCGCCGAGCTGGCCCACGTCCACCCCCGCCTCGCCGGCATCGGTATCGGTGTGGGCGGACTCGTCCAGGACCGGGCCGTGGTCGGGGAGTCGCCCTTCCTGCAGTGGCGTGACATCCCGCTCGCCGCCCTCGTCGAGGAGCGCACCGGGCTGCCCGTGGTCGTGGAGAACGACGTGGCGGCCTTCGTCGAGGCCGAGACCTGGTTCGGGGCGGGCCGCGGACTGGACCGTTTCGTCGTCCTCACCATCGGCGCCGGGATCGGCTACGGGCTGGTCCTGGGCGGCAGACGCGTGCCGTCCGACGGTGAGGACCGGGGTTTCGGGCGCCGCTGGATCCTGGACCCCAACGGGCCCCTCACGCCCGACGGTGACCGCGGCAGCGCGGTCTCACTGCTGACCATCCCCAGCATCCGCTACCAGATCCGGGCCGCCACCGGACGCGATCACAGCTACGAGGAGATCCTCGCCGGCGCCGCGGCCGGGGAGCCCATGCCCGCCCGAGTCGTCGACGAGGCCGCACGGGCCCTGGGCACCCTCGTCGCCCACATCGCCAATTTCGCCATGCCGCAGAAGATCCTCCTCGCCGGTGAAGGGGTCGGCCTGATGGATGTGGCCAGGGACACAGTGGAGGAGACGATCCGTGCCCGCAGGCATCCGCTGGCCACACCGGTCGACCTGGAGACCAGGGTGTCCGACTTCCACGACTGGGCGCGCGGTGCGGCTGTTCTCGCCATCCAGGTGCTGGTGCTGGGCACGGCGGACGGGTGAACCCCCCGGCGGGTTCGGAGAGATGGACGTGATCAGTACCACTGCCCGATATGTCCGATTGACTCGCGATTACTCACAACGCCTTCACCTCTGGCGCCGTATGCTTCACACCATGTCCACCACTGTTGAAGCCGCCACCGAGCGATCGGCCGCGGAGGTCAACGAGGAGATCCGGGCGCTGTGGCGCCGGTCGGGCGGGACACTGAGCACCGAGCAGCGCGAGGAGTACCAGCGCCTCGTCATGGAGTGGGCCGCCGCGACGCCGCAATCGGCGCAGGCCGCCTGACCGGCATCCGGTGCCGGAGGCCCGGCCAGGGCCGCGCCGGCCGGGGCTCCCCGGCCTGACGGCGCCTCCCGTACCCCTTCGTCAACCCCACGTCGCCGAGTAATACCGCTGGTAGGCCTTGCGGTCCTGTTCCGTCCGGATCCACCGCGTGGCCACCAGCGCTATCAGGCTGCCCGCGATGATCAGCAGACCCGGGCCGACGTTCTTGGGGTCCGCGAGCCGGGACAGCAGCGCCGAGACGTCCTCGCCGGACACCGGAGCCGACGCCCCGGGTTCCGCCGCGTCCGGGGGAGCGATCGCGCTCTGGGTTCCCGAAGCGGAGGGCGCGGGAGAGGCGCCCTGCTCCGGCGTGGAAGTGATCAGGCGTACGCCGAGCGCGGACAGCGCCTGCCCCACCGGCTGGAAGAACGTCGTGCCGCCGGCGTTGCAGTCCCCGTTGCCGCCCGAGGTCACCCCGAGCGCGATCCCCTCGGAGAACAACGGCCCGCCGCTGTCCCCGGGTTCGGCGCACACGTTCGTCTCGATGAGGCCGGTGACCGTGCCCTCGGGGTAGTTCACCGTGGCGTTGAGCCCGGTGACCTCACCGTCGCGCAGCCCGGTGGTGCTGCCGCTGCGGAACACCCGCTGCCCGACGGACGCCTCGCCCGTGCCCGTGATCCGCACTCCCTGCCCGTCGCCGACGACCACGACGTCGGCGCCTTGTCCGGCCCGGCCGTTCGCGTACTTCACGAGGGAGTAGTCGTTGCCGGGGAAGCTCCCGGTCACGGTCTTGCCCACCTGCTCGTTCCCCTGGTTGTCGGCGAACCAGACGGAACCGTCGGGGCCGCAGTGACCGGCGGTGAGGATGAAGTCGGTCTCACCGTCGGTGACGTTGAAGCCCGCGGAACAGCGCCCGGCGGTGGAGACCATGGCCTGCGCGCCGTTGAGGCGGGTCGTGAAGGTGCCCTCGGTGCGCTCCATGCGTACGAAGCCGCCGATGCCGTCCGCGACGTCGGTCAACTCGGACCAGTCGGCGGCGGATACGGTGCTGTCACCCCGTACCACCACCTCGTTCGACCGGTAGTCCATGACCCATGCCGTGCCGACCACCCGCGGAGCCGAACGCAGCGTCGCCGTCGCCGACTTCAGCTCACGCATGCTGTGCCGCACGACCTTCGCGGTCGCGCCGGCCCGCCGGACCTCGGCCGCGGCGTCCTCGTCGGTGACCGCGACGACCGGTCGCCCGTCGGAGCCGATCCAGGTGCCTGCCGTACGGGCGGTGCCGAGCCGCTCCACGAGGTCCGCGCCGGTGCCCGCGGCCGACCGGACGGAGGCGTTCGGCGCTCCCGGGGAGCCGGAGGGTTCGCTCGCCACGGCCTGGGTGACCATCCCCGCCCCGAGCAGAAGTCCGCCGACCGCCGCCAGCCGTGTCACTCGCCGGACGATCCGTCGTCGTGCGTGCCTCATGCATGGCTCCCGAACCCCGAACTCGCGGCTGCAACACCGCGGGGCACCCGGGTGGTTGAGCGCCCCCCCTCCATACGTGCCGGGGCCCGGCCGCGTTCACCCGGAGGGCGAACGGCTCAATTCCTGCGGTCGTGCGGGCCGCTCCTCGGCGGTCGGTCACCGGCCTCCCGATTCCCGGTCACACCGCAGCCGCCTATCTTGTGGCCATGACCAGGATCCTGCACGAACCGTCCGGTGAACCGAACCCGTTGCGCGCCCTGGGCCTCGAGCTCCTGCGACGCCGTACGAGCATGAAGTGGCGGACCTACCCCGACGACGTGCTGCCGCTGTGGGTGGCCGAGATGGACGTGCCGCTCGCCGAACCCGTCGTGCGCGCCGTCACGGACGCGCTCGCGCTCGGGGACACCGGCTATCCCGCGGGCACCGCCTACGCCGAGGCGCTGGCCGACTTCGCTCAGAAGCGGTGGGGGTGGGCCGGGCTCGCGGTGGAGCGCACGGCGATCGTGCCGGACGTGATGCTGGGTGTCGTGGAGATGATCAGGCTGGTGACGGGACCCGGGGACGCCGTGGTGGTCAATCCGCCCGTGTATCCGCCGTTCTTCCAGTTCGTGACGCACATGGACCGGCGGGTGGTCGAGGCTCCGCTCGGCCCCGACCTGCGGATCGACTTCGGCACGCTGGAGGAGACCTTCCGGCAGGCCGTGGCGGGCGGACGGCGGGCCGCGTTCCTGCTGTGCAGCCCGCACAACCCGACAGGCACCGTGCACACCGCCGCGGAACTGTCCGCCGTCGCCCGCCTCGCCGAGCGGTACGGCGTGCGCGTGGTCGCCGACGAGATCCATGCGCCGCTCGTCCTCGCCGGGGCCGACTTCGTGCCGTACCTGAGCGTCCCGGGCGGCGAGCGCGGACTGTCGCTGATGTCGGCGTCCAAGGCGTGGAACCTCGCCGGGCTCAAGGCCGCCCTCGCCGTCGCGGGACCGGCGGCCGCCGCCGACCTCGCCCGGCTGCCCGAGGAGGTCAGCCACGGCCCCAGCCACCTCGGCGTCATCGCCCACACCGCGGCCCTGCGCGAGGGAACCGCCTGGCTGGACGCCGTGCTCGCGGCCCTCGACGACAATCGGCGCCTGCTCGCCGACTTCCTCGCCGAGCACCTGCCCGCGGTCGACTACCGACCCGGCGAGGCCACCTACCTCGCCTGGCTGGACTGCCGGGCGCTCGGCCTCGGCGACGACCCGGCGGACGTCTTCCTGCACCGCGGCCGCGTCGCTCTCAACTCCGGGATCCCCTTCGGCGCAGGGGGCGTCGGGCACGTACGGCTGAACCTGGCCACGTCACCGGAGATCATCACGGAGGCGGTACGGCGGATGGCCGCCGCGCTGGGGTGAGCGGGGCCTGCCTACACTTCCGGCCATGGACGACTCGTCACTGGACCGGCTCGGTGCCGGCAAGTACCTGCTGATCACCAGCTACCGCAGGAACGGCACCCCGGTCCCCACCCCCGTCTGGGTGGTCGCCGACGGTGACGCGCTCGGCGTCTGGACGGTCGCCGACTCCTGGAAGGTCAAGCGGATTCGGAACCGCTCGGACGTTCTCGTCGGCCCCTGCGACCTGCGCGGCAACCCCACCGGCGAGCAGGTCCCGGCCACCGCCGAGATCACCGACCCGGCGACCACGGCACGCTATCGGCAGCTCATCGCCCGCAAGTACGGCGTCGTGGGCCGCCTCACGCTGCTCGGCAGCCGACTCAGGCGCGGACCGAACGGCACCGTGGGGATCCGCGTGACGCTGAAGAGCTGATTGACGGGCCGTCAGGTCCAGGCCCGGTAGGGCTCGTCGACCAGCTGGAACACCGGCTCGCCCCGCACCGGGTCCTTGGCCGTGGACAGTCGTACCCGGTCCCCGCTGTGGATGCCCACCGGCGGGCCCATGACGCGACCCCGCACCACGAACCCCTCGGACATCTCGATCAGGGACACATTGCGCGCCGCAGGCGTGTTGCGGTGCACGACCGTGCTGTGGCGGACCGTGCCGGTGCCCTCGCTGCGTTCCGTGCGCAGGTCACTGCCCTGGCAGACCGGACACAGCAGCCGGTGGTACATGGCCGTGCCGCACCATGTGCAGCGCTGGTAGAGCATCGCGTCCGTGTCCTGGGCCGTGGGGTCGAGGACGCCCGCCGCGGAGCCGGATGCCTGCTGAGTGACGCTTCCTGAGTGGTGGTACACGCTGGTCAACTCCCTGCGCTCGGCCGGAGATCCGCGTGCACGCCGCACCGTGCACGCGGGTGCGCGGTTCGCCGTGCCACCGTGCACGGCCACAGCGTATGGCACTGAGTGTCACTCGTAAAGACACTCCGTACCCTCAGTTTCCGCGACCTGCCGCCGGGATCAGTCGCGGGTCAGCGTGGTTTCGATCTCCTGCACCACACGCCACAGCGGCGCCCCCCGCCGGGAGACGACGACCACCACGTCCTCGGGCCGCTCGTCGGCCGGGGGCGGGGGAGCGGTGCCGAAGGCGGACTGGACCAGACCCAGCGCGTGGTCCATCGCGGCGGTCGCGTCGCCCTGCCCGTCCGAACGCAGCCAGGAACGCAGGGCGTTGTTGTGCGCCGCGACCACCGCGGCCGCGATCACGTCGGCCCGCAGGTTCCCGTCGCGGCGGCTCGCGAAGCGCGCGCGCAGGTACTCGGCGAGGGCGCGCTCGTAGCGCCACACCACGGACAGTTCGTACGCCCGCAGGCCGGGCACCTTCTTGGTGAGCCGGTAGCGCTGCACGGAGAAGGCCGGGTTCTCGGCGTACAGGCCCAGCACCAGGCGGGCGGCGTCGCAGACCCGCCCGACCGGCTCCTCGTCCCCGGTGCCGGCCGCGAGGAAGGCCGTCATGTCGGCCAGGCACCGTTCGTGGTCGGGGAAGACCACGTCCTCCTTGGAGGGGAAGTAGCGGAAGAAGGACCGCCGCCCGACTCCCGCGAGGGCCACGATGTCGTCGACGGTGGTCTGTTCGTAGCCTCGCTCCAGGAAGAGCTGGAACGCCGCCGCGACCAGGGCTTCCCGCATCGGCGGTTTGGCGTCGGCCGCCCGTGCCTTGGCGTCTCGGCCGGGGGCCGTGCTGCTGGAGCTCATGGACGGAAACTAGCACCCGGGCTGGTGTGATGGCACTCAGTGCATCGATCTAAGGGAACTGAGTGCCGTGCAGGGGGTGGGTCGCGCAGCCCGACGTGGCGGGGCGCAGCTACGCGGACGTGGACAGCCGGGCCACAGCCGCGGCCACCTCGTGCTGCACCGCTTCCGGCAGTGGATCCCCCTGTACGGCGGTCACCAGATCCTCGGCCAGGCGATGGAGCTTGGTGTTCGTGTGCTGCGACACCGTCACCAGCACCTGCCAGGCGTCCTGCGGGCTCAGACCGAATGTGGCCATCAGCACCCCGCGGGCCAGATCGATGGTCGGCCGGGTCTGCATGGCCCGGCGGAGCTGGACGACTTCGACCCCGAGTGCGTGCTCGCCGTCTCCGTCGCCGTCGGAGTTCTCGGACCCGGGCATGAACAGCGGCAGAGTGCCCGTCAGGGCGAACAACCGCTCGGCGCCGGGTCCGACGGCGCAGATCGTCACCGTCTTGCCCTCCGCCACGGCCTGCTCGCGGATGCCGAGCAGGACGTTGAGTGCCGAGCAGTCGCAGAAACCGACACCGCTCAGGTCCAGGTCGATGCCCTCGGCCGCCGCCCCGAGGGCGCCGCGGAGGGCGGCCCGCAGTTCGTCGTCGACCTGCAGACCCAGCTCCCCGCGGACCACCACGACCGTGCGGGCGCCGTCGGGGCGGGTGTCGATCGACAGTGTCCGTGGCCGCAGCGTCGCGGAGGTGCCGTCCGCCCCGCTGGGGGCGACGAGTTCAGCGGTGGGGGGTTGCGGGGAGTACGGAGACTCCGGCATGGCCGACGCTCCCTCGGAATTTCCTGCCTGCCGTCGTCTCCAGAGTCTTCGCCCAGCTGGAGGACGTCAAGGGATACATGAAATGAATTTCGCGTTTTGATATGCGGGAACGCTCGGTCGTATGGTTGGAGCATGGGTGGAGTGCTTGAGCCGCATACCGGATGGACCTTCCTCACCAATCACGCCCGTGTGCTGGCCGCCATCGCCGATGACCACAACGCCCGCGTGCGCGACATCGCGGCACACTGCAGGCTGACCGAGCGCGCCGTGCAGAAGATCATCGCTGATTTGGAGCAGGCCGGATACCTGTCCCACACGCGTGCGGGGCGCAGCAACACGTACCGCATCGAGCCGGGCAAGGTGCTGCGTCACCCGGCCGAGTCCGGGCTGACCGTGGCCGCCCTGCTTGCTCTGCTCGTCCGTGACGAGGACAGCCGCACCCGGGATCCGGCGGACAGGGGAGCGACCGTCGGCGACGGCTGAGCGCGGCCTCGAGCATGATGCCGTCGGGCAGTTCGACGGCGCTGAACCAGGACTCGCTCCTCAGCGACCGGCGTTGTGCTCCACCAGCGCCTCGGTGACCGCCCGCACGCTGCGCGCGATGTGCTGGAGCTGGAGTACCTCGGCGGCGTACAGCTTGATCGTGTGCTCGATGACCGACTCCGGCATGCCGAGCCTCGGCAGGTCGGCCCGCGCGGTCTGCAGAGCGGTGCGGGCCACCCGGATCTCGTGCTGCACCTGGATCTGGGCGTGGCGGGCGAGCAGCACGGGGTGGCGGATCAGCGCCGGATAGCCGGCGTAGCGCGCCGGCACCAGCTCACGCAGCCACTTGGCCGCCGAGCGCTCCCAGTCGTAGCTGCCGGGGGTCTTGACCTGGCACGGCCAGTCCGGGCTGATGCGCGTGGACGTCAGGGGCATGATCATCGCTTCCGGTGTGCTGCGTCGCAGAGGGCGGTCCGACGGGTGGGGCGGCCCCGGTCTAGGGGAGTGACCGGGACCACCCCGGGTGCGGATCCGCGAGCAGTATTTATATATGCCGATCGCTTTGCAAGGCGTATGAAAACATTCATGCGTGATTTGTTGTGGATGATCCGCTTGTGATGCTTTACGGCGTGGGCGAACCGAGGGCGGATCAGTCCCGCAGGAAGAACTGGTGCTGGTCCGAGACCTGTTCGTACGCCTCGAGCCGCGCCTGTGTCCGTTCCGGGTCGGCGTCGGTCATCGCCTGCAGCAGCGCGGCCGCCATCACACCCGGCGCGGCATAGGAGTCGAACACCAGGCGCGAACCCGTCCCGGTGGCGAAGGTGACGTCCGCCTCGTCGGCCACCGGGCCGAGCGCCAGGTCGGTGATCAGGGCCACGCGCAGCCCGGCGCCGCGCGCCAGACGCACCGCGGCCAGTGTCTCCTGGGCGTGCCGGGGCAGGGAGAACGCCAGCACCCAGGTGCCGCCGGCCTCGCGGGACTGGAGCAGCGCGTCGTAGGCGACGCTGCCGCCCAGGGTCACCAGCCGCACGTCCGGATGGATGCGGCGCGCGGCGTAGGCGAAGTACTCGGCCAGCGAAGCGGAGATGCGCAGGCCCAGAACGGTCAGCGGGGTCGACTCCGACAGCTTGCGGCCGATCTCGATGACCTGGTCCGGGTCGGCGAAGTCGCGGCGGAGGTTCTCCAGGTTCTCGATCTCGGCGTCGACCGCCGCCTGGAGTTCGTTGCCGCGCTCTTCCTCGGCCGCAGCGGGGCCGCCCGCGAGGGCGCCGAGGGCGATCGACTGGAGTTTCTCCCGTAGCGCGGGGTAACCGCTGAAGCCCACCGCGGCGGCGAAACGCGTCACCGACGGCTGGCTGACGCCGACGCGGTCGGCGAGATCGGTGATCGAGAGGAACGCCGCTTCGGTGATGTGCTCGATCAGGTACTGGGCGATCCGCCGCTGACCCGGTGACAGCCGCGGCCGGTCGAACAGTGCCCTGAGCTGGGAAGTCGGGGCAGCCCCCGGCTCGGTGGCGGTCTTCCCCGAGGTGATCGCGGATGCCTGTGCGCGTGCCTGCTGCGGCGATGGCACCGGTGCGCCTCCTTTGCTTCCCACGGAGCTTCAACATAGCTCACGGACCGTGGCGATCAGGGGCGTACGTTACTCGTCGGCGCCTGCCGTGTTACCGGCGGTACAGAGTGATCGAGTGCCCGACCTCGTCGACCGGCCGGCTGCTCGCGATCAGCTCGGCCAGCCGCCCGGTGGCCGTGGCGGCCGCCGAGTCGGACACGACCAGCAGCCCGTGCACTTCGTCGGCGGGCACCCGGCGCGGATCGGCCGCCTCGATGCCGTAGAACGAGGGCACCCCGCTGCCCTTGTACACGAGCCAGATCCGCTCGCCCCCGTGGCGCTCGCGCAACCGGTCGGCGAGTCGGCCGAGGTCCTGTCCCCAGTCCACGTTGGAGTCGTGGAGCCGCAGACGGGTCTTCTCCGGTCCGCCGAACGCCTCGTTGGAGTACGGCAGGTAGTAGGGGTACGTTCGCAGGGAACTGACGGCCACGAAGATCACCAGCGCCCCCGTCACCGCGGGAGTCCACCGCCGTGGCACGACGAGGACGCAGCCGGCTGCCACCGCGAGGAACATCGGCAGGAAGACGGCGTACCGGGTGCCGAAGTCCCGGGCGCCCTCCATGGCCGAGACCAGCAGCACGGCGGCGGGGGCCAGCAGATACGGCGCGGCCGGCCACAGCCGCCGTACCACCACCACCGTCACGGTCCCCGCCGCCCAGAGGACGAGCATGCCGAGCGGGGTCTTCACCAGCAGCGCGGCCGGCAGGTAGTACCAGAGCGAACCGGTGTACTGACGGCCGAACAGGAAGCCCCGCCATGGCTTGTGCTCCAGCCCGAACTGGATACGCATCCCGTCCCGGTACGCCTCGGGGAACGGAAGCAGGTCGACCAGGTGACCGCGCAGCCCGTGAACGGCCGGCACATGCTGCCGGGGTGTCCAACGCAGCGACGGATCGACCGCGACGTACGCGGCCCATACGACGGCGACGGCGGCCAGCGTCATCAGCGCGGCGCCCCACAGCAGATCCCGCGGCCTCGGGCGCGTGCACCTGACCGACAGCACGGCCAGGACCAGCAGCACCGGAACCGCCGGGAGCGCGCTCATCTTCGTCGCCAGGGCCGCCCCGAGCGCCGCGCCCGCGAGCGGCAGGTACCGCCACGGCCGGTGTCTGGCCCGCCACAGCAGCCACACCGCCGTCAGCAGGAACCCGGCCGTCGGAACGTCCAGCGTGGCCAGCGAGCCGTGGGCGATGACGTCGGGGGAGAGGGCGTACAGGGCAAGCGCCGCCAACCCGCCCGCCCTGCCTGCCAGTTCACGTGCGAAGGCGAGCACCACGAGCCCGAACAGCAGCGTCAGCACGATCACCGGCAGTCGGGCGAACAGCATCAGCCGCCGGGGATCGTTGCCGGACTCGTACAGCAGATGCCGCCCGAGCGCGGCCTGGCCGCCCTCGAAGGAAGAGTCGAGGTGCGGATCGGCGAGGGCCGTCCCGACGCCGATGACGAGCTTGCCGAGCGGCGGATGCTCCGGGTTGTGACGCAGCTCGTGCTCGCGCAGGTACACGGTGCCCGTGCCCACGTAGACGGGCTCGTCGATCGTCGGCGTCTGCTGCGCGGCGCCGGTCACCATGGCGACGGCCATCTGGCCCAGCAACAGGGCCGCGACCAGCGGCGCCGGCCACCGCTTGCGGCTGATCCAGTGCCGGACGTGCGTCATCATCCGCCCCGCGGAAGTCGTACCGACAGACCGTCTGCCGTGCAGTGGGGTACGGCGCGCAGCGTGCCGGAGTTCAGCTCGATCCGGTCGGGGGGAATGCACGCCGGACACGGTCCGCTTGTCCGCGTTCCGCGAGACGCTGGTCTCCCCCGCGGAAAGGGGCGAACTGACGTGCATCTCCCTTATCAGCGGCGCCCGTTGCACGATCTGCCGGACACACCGGAGGCCTGCGACGCAGTTCTCGCGGACGTCGCCGAGCAGGCGCTGGCGCGGATCACGCGGGACGGCAGCCTCGAACACCCGGCGGCCGTTCTCGACGTCGGCGACACCTCCCTGGGTGTCACGTCCCTGCTTGCGCTCGCCCGGCAGCACGGCAGAGACCCTCGGCTGCCGCCGGCCGTGCGTCGCAGCCTCACCTTCCACCTGCGCGAACGGGTGTTCCGGGAGGACAACCCCGGCTATCCGAACCTCAGGATCCGCGACTCGGGTCTGCCGTACGCCCGTTACGTCCTCGAGCCGGGCGCCCACCCGCACGGCGACTGGCCGAGCACGGTCTGGGCGCTGCTCCAGGCGGTCGACGTGCTCGACACGGCCGGCGGACTCCTCGACGACGAACCACGCCTTCACCTGCTTGAGTTGGCGGTCGGGTACTGGGGCTGGCTGACCGAGGCCACCTTCTTCAACCCGCAGGAGGCGGCCAACCAGGCGATCGGCTGCGTGGTCGCCGGCCTGATGCTGGCCCGCCATCTCCCGCCCGCACAGGGGGAGTCGGTCCGCGCACGCGCGATGCGTCTGTACGCCGAGGAGATCCGCGCCCGCCGCATCCATGACCGGGGTGTGCTGCTGCCGCCCGAGCACGGCGGGGCGTACGACAACAACTACGGTCCCATCTCCCTGTCGTTCCTCGCCCAGGCCCACCGGATCAGCGGCGAGAAGGTCTTCGCCGAGGACGGCGACGCGCTCGCCCGCTATCTCGACGCCCGCCTGACCACCGGCGGCTTCGACGTGGGCGGGCCGCGCTACAGCGAACAGCACTGCGGCTTCGAAGCGGTCCTGGGCCTGCGCCACTTCGGCCGCCGGATCGGCGCCGACCTGGGGCGCTACCGGGGCGACAGCCGCTGGGCCCGGCACGCGAGAAGGCCCGACGGCGGCCTCGACGGCCACTTCGCCTTCATGCTCGTCTGGCAGATCCAGGACACGCCGGGCTGGCACCGTACGCCCTCGACCGCCCCGGCCCGCCACCAACTGCGCGCGGGCAGCGTCTCGGTGGCGTTCGACGACCGGATGACCCCGTCGCTGATCGAGGCCGGCGGCACCTACCACCTGCCTGCCGTCGTCCACTGGCAGCACGGCTTCGGGCCGGTCACCGACGGCTTCCTGCTGTGCCGCCCGTTCGGCGCGGTCCGCGTCCGTGACGTGAGCACCGGCGAACTGACCGGCAAGCTGGTCACCAAGCCGGTCGTCGACCGCGACCACGTCCTGCGCCATGTGCGGTCCCTGTACGTCACCGACGGAACGCGCCTGTGGACGACGGTCGCCGTCGAGCGGCTGGACGGGACGCCGTATCTGCTCGCCGGCCTGCCCTACGCCGCGGACGACGGCGAGCGCGTGCGCAGGACCGCGCAGGCCGCCGACGTGGCGTCCGCCGGGACCCTGCGGCTGATCCACCCTCCGACGCAGGACGCACAGCACTTCGACGCCCGCGCGGAGGTCACCCAGGAGCAGGCGGCCTTCGCGCTGGCCGCCGACCCGCGCGGCTTCGGCAACCCGGACGAGGGCTGGCGCCACCTTCTCGCCTCCACCGCTCTGGAGGCGGGCCCGGCCCCGGGCGCCCCGGAGGACCTGCATGTCTTCGCCGTCCGCCACGGCGGCACTCCGGGCGCCCCGTTCACGCCGTCCTTCGAGGCGGGGCCACACGGTCTGACCGTCCGCACCGAGGCCTTCACCGCCCTGATCGGCGACGCGGCGGGCGACGCCCATGGGGAACCGGAGCTGACGCTGGAGGCCGGTTTCCGGTCGGGCAGCTAGCCGGTGGGCACGACCAGGTCCGCCCGGTCCCGTGTCGTTGCCACCAGGTCGGCATTGCGCTGGTCCGGGCCCAGTACCCACGCCCGCGCCTGTCCGGGGCCCTTGCCGAACTCCTCGTGCCGGGCGATCAGACGGCGGATCCGCTCGGGTTCGGCCAGTTCGCAGAACCACACCTCGTCCAGCTGGGGTCGCACGCGCGCCCACGCCCCCGTGTCCAGCAGCAGGTAGTTGCCCTCGGTCACGATCAGCCGGGCGGTCGGCGGCACCGGGATCGCCCCCGCGATCGGCTGTTCCAGGACGCGTTCGAAACCGGGCGCGTACACGATGCCGTCGTCGGCCTCGTCATGCAGGCGCCGCAGCAGGGCGGCGTATCCGGCGGCGTCGAAGGTGTCGGGTGCGCCCTTGCGGTCCCGGCGGCCGAGCCGGTCCAGTTCGGCGTCGGCCAGGTGGAAGCCGTCCATGGGGACGTGGGCGACCCAGGGCCGGCCGGTGCCGTTCAGGTCCCGCACCAGGCGCTCGGCGAGGGTCGTCTTGCCCGCGCCGGGGCTGCCGGCGATGCCGAGGACGGCCCGCCGGCCGGGCGCCGCGAGGGCCCGGGCACGGGCCAGGAGGTCATCGAAGGTCACCGGCACACAGCAGAGTGTGTCATCCGGGTGTGCGGCGATGAATTCCGGGACCGCGGGGAGTCGGACCAGAGTGAGGAGAAAGGAGTTGAAGGGTCATGACGGACGACGAACAGCAGATCCGCACCCTCGTCACCAGGTGGGCCGACGCCGTCCACCGCGGCGACCTCGACGCGGTCCTTGCGGACCACACGGAGGACATCGTCATGTTCGACGTGCCCCCGCCCCACGAGGGCATCCACGGACTCGCCGCGTACCGCGCCAGCTGGCCGCCGTTCTTCGAGTGGCAGGCCCAGGGCGCCTCCTTCGAGATCGACTCCCTGGACGTCACCGCGGGCACCGACGTCGCCTACGCGCATGCCCTGCTGCGCTGCGGCACACCCCAGGAACTCGCCGAACGGCCCACCCTGCGCCTGCGGCTGACGCTCGGCCTGCGCAAGGAGGACGGCCGCTGGCAGGTCGCGCACGAGCACCACTCGTTCCCGCACGACTGATCCCCCCCCGCGGGGAACCCCTTCCGGTATGACGGAGCTCGGTCTTCCCGAAGAAATCCTGGCCTGCCTGTTCGACCTCGACGGGGTCGTCACCAGGACGGCCGTCGTGCACGCGGCCGCCTGGAAGGACACGTTCGACGCCTTCCTGCGCGACCGCGAGGGCGAGCGTTTCCGGCCGTTCGACGCCGTCGCCGACTACGACGAGTACGTGGACGGACGTCCCCGCGCGGACGGCGTCCGCACCTTCCTCGCCTCCCGCGGCATCCACCTGCCCGAGGGCCACCCGGACGACCCGCCGGACGCCCCGACGGTGCACGGCGTCGGCAACCGCAAGAACGACCTCCTCCTGGAGAAGATCCGCACCGGCGGCGTCGAGGCCTACGACAGCACCCTGCGCTACATCGAGGCGGCCCGCGCCCAGGGCCTGCGCACCGCGATCGTCTCCTCCAGCGCCAACTGCCGTGCCGTGCTGCGCGCGATCGACGCCGAGGGCCTGTTCGACGTACGGATCGACGGCGTGGTCGCCGCCGAGCGCAAGCTGCCGGGCAAGCCGCGGCCGGACACCTTCCTGGCCGCCGCCCACGACCTCGGCGTCGAGGCCGGGCGGGCGGCCGTCTTCGAGGACGCGCTGGCCGGCATGGACGCGGGCCGTGCGGGCGGATTCGGGTACGTCGTCGGCGTCGACCGCGCCGGACAGGCCGACGCGCTCTACGCGCACGGCGCGGACACCGTGGTGAAGGATCTCGCCGAACTGGGGAGCACACCGAACGCCCGCTGAGCCGGCGTGTGGCCGTATGCAGCGCTGCGCATCCCGTCCGCGTGGGTTAGTTTTTGCATGTTTTCCCTGATTTTCGCCCCCGCGTCCGCGGACCGCAGGAGGGCGTCAGCAACCCTGTGAGCCGTGGGGAGGGGCCAGGACGATGACCGACAGCGTGCGCGTCACCCGGGCCGGCGCGCTGCGTCGCGGGGGCCCGGCCGCATGACGCCCGAGCAGTACGCCGTCCCCCTCACCCGCCGACGGGCCTTATGGCAGGCCCTCCTCACCCTCGCCGTCCTGGTGGCCGTCGGCCTCCTCGCCCGGCGGCACTGGCCCGTGCTGGAGACCGGCGTCGGCCGGCTCGCCGTCGCCGACCCCGGCTGGCTGCTGGTGGGCGCGACAGCGGTGGCCGCGACCTGGCTGTGCTCGGCGCTCGCGCAGCAGGGCGCGGTGCCCCAGCCGCTGCCCGCGGGGCGGCTGGTCGCCGCCCAGTTCGCCGCCTCGGCGGCCAACCACGTGCTGCCCGCGGGCCTCGGCGCGGGCGTGGTGAACCTGCGCTTCCTGATGCGCTGCGGCCTTCCGGCAGCCCGATCGCTGACCGCGCTCGCGGTCAAGGCCGCGGCGGGCGGGCTGGTGCGCGTCGCCCTGATCGCCGCACTCGCCCTGGCCTGCCCGGGGTTGCTGCGGCTGCCGCACGTTCCCGGCGTGTTCGTGGCAGGGGTACTCGCCGCCGTCTCCCTCGCGGCGCTCCCGGCCGGCCGGCTCTGGCCCCGGTGCCGAACGCTCCTGGCGACGGTGTCGGCGGACGTCCGGGCCGTGCACGCCCTGCCGCAGCGGGCGGCCGCCCTGTGGGGCGGCTCGCTGGCCTTCGCCGCGCTGCACACCGTCGCTCTGATCGCCGTCGCCCAGGCCGTCGACCTGTCCCTGCATCCCGCCCGGGTGGCCCTCGTGTACCTGGCCGCCAGCAGCGCCGCCGCCCTGCTGCCCACCCCGGGCGGCCTGGGCTCCCTCGACGCGGTCCTCGCCCTTGCCCTCACGGCCGCCGGAGCGCCGGGCGCGGCGGCGGCGTCCGCGGTCCTCGGCTACCGGCTGCTGACCGTGTGGCTGCCGCTGATCCCGGGCCTGCTGGTGCTGGCGGTACTCGTCCGGCGCAAGGCGCTGTGACCGCGACGGCGTTTCCCGTCCGCCCGCTTCAGGTAGGAGTCCGGTTGTCGACCCATGGACGAGGGGGAAGTGGCATGGCAGGACACGAGAGCGGCGGACGTCTGGGGGAGGAGTTCCTCACTCCCGGCAGCTCCTCCTTCACCGAGTTCCTCACGGCGCACCGCCCGGCGCTGCTGCCCACTCGCCCGCCCTTCCCCGACGGCGTCCGGGCGGCTCCGGAGCAGTTCCCGCACGGCACCACCGTCCTGGCGCTCGCCTACCGCGACGGGGTGATGGTCGCCGGGGACCGCAGGGCCACCATGGGCAACCTCATTGCCCAGCGCGACCTGGAGAAGGTGCACCCCGCGGACGACTACACCGCGGTGGCCTTCGCGGGCACCGTCGGGCTCGCGCTGGACATGGTGAAGCTCTATCAGGTCGAGCTGACCCACTTCGAGAAGATCGAGGGCATCCCGATGACCCTCAGCGCGAAGGCGAGCCGGCTCGCCGGGATGATCCGGCAGAACCTCGGCCAGGCCATGCAGGGTCTCGCCGTCGTTCCCCTCATGGCCGGTTACGACGTCAGGGCCGCCGAGGGCGAACGGGGCCGCATCTTCAGCTTCGACGTCGCCGGCGGCGCGTACGAGAAGCGGGACTTCCACGCCGAGGGCTCCGGTTCGCCGTACGCGCGAGGCGCGTTGAAGAAACTGTTCCACCCGGGCATGTCCCGGCGCGAGGCCGCCCTGGCCGCGCTCCAGGCGCTCTACGACGCGGCCGACGACGACTCCGCGACCGGCGGCCCGGACATCAGCCGCCGTATCTTCCCCATCGTGTCCGTCATCACCGAGGACGGGTTCGAGCGCATGCCCGCCGCGGAGACGGAGGAACTCAGCCGCGAGATGGTCGAACAGCGCCACAGCCGACCGGACGGGCCGACCGCGGCGCCGTGACGGGCCACGGGTCACACCTCGTGGGGAGCGAAGAGTTCCAAGTGCCCGCACGCGGGGCAGCGGTAGGCGTCGATCTGGTAGCGGGGCCGGCCGAAGCGCTTGGCGCCGCCGAAGATCCCGCGTTGCAGGGGGCCGGGTATCCACCGGGCGTACCCGTTGGAGTGGTCGCCGGCGTCCTCGATGAAACCGGCTTCCAGGCCGACCGCTGTGCACTGCGAGCACTTCATGTCCATGCCCGCACTGTAGGGCCGGCCAGGCGGGATGCGGGGGTCACTTCGTGGCGACTTCCAGCAGGTGACCGTCGAGGGCACGTTCCACGGCCCCGCCCCGTCCGTCCGGTTCCACCCGATGGAGACGAGCGGCCCGGGCACGCGTGACCGTCTCCGTGAGCAGGCCTTCCGTGAAGAGCGCCCCCACACCGTCGTCCACCGCCCACCCCGCGGGCAGCGCGCCGGACGCCACCGCCTCCCGGTACGAGGGGCGGCGGCCCGGTTCACCGTCGTAGTGCGGGCAGACCGAGCCGGGCAGCAGCCCCAGGCCGTCGCGCAGGACGTCCAGCGGGCCGAAGGAGTCGGTGTGAGAGGCCTCGGCCCAGCAGTTGGCGCCGGCGCTGATTCCGCACAGCAGGGTCCCGCGGTCGTACGCCTCGCCCAGCAGCCGGTCCACGCCGTGCGTGCGCCAGACCGCCAGCAGGTTCGCAGTGTTGCCGCCGCCGACGTACACGACGTCCTGCGCGAGCAGGAACGTGCGCAGCGCGTCGGCGTCGAGTTCCCGTCGGAACAGCGGGAGGACGGAGGGCTCGCACGCGCGTGACCGGAAGGCGGTGAGGAACCGCTCGATGTAGGCGGGCGCGTCTCCGCTCGCGGTGGGCACGAAGCACACCTTGGGCCGCGAGGTGCGTGCATGGCCGAGCACCCAGTCGTCCAGCAGCCCGTCCTCGTCGGTGGAGAAACCGCCGCCGAGCAGAGCCAGACGTCGCGGGGGTGCGGACGGTGTCACGGGGATGCCTCCTGGGCGGGTGTGGGGGAACGGAACGTGTCAGGGCAGCGGGGCGGGAAACGCGGAGGGGGATGGACCGATCGCAGTGTGACAGGGAGGCAGCCATGGGGACGGAAGGGACTGAGCCCGAACCGATGGCGGACGATGTGTACCAGCCCACCGGAACCAACGAGGAGCAGGAGGACGCCGCACCCCTCGACCTGCAGGACGCCGTCGACGAGCGGACCTACGACGACACCCTGGACGAGGGCTACTCGCCGCCGGAGAAGCCGCTCGGCGTCACCCGGCACGGCACCACGGCCGCGGAACAGCACACCGGCGAGAGCCTCGACCAACGGCTCGCCCAGGAACGGCCCGACGTGGACGAACCCGTCGGGGACGACATCGGCGACCTCCCGGGCGGCGACGGCGAACCGGTCGACCCGGAGTCCGGCACCGAACGCGCCGGCCGCCTGGTGGCCCCGGACAAGGGCCTGCGCCCCGACACCACGAAGGAAGCGGTCGCCGACGACAGGGGCGTCGACGCCGGCGCCGCGGGCGCCGAGGAGGCCGCCGTGCACGTCGTCGACGACGACACCACCTGACCGGTGCTTCCTCAGTCCGCGATCCGGTCGATCTGCCGGAGCTTGTTGGTGGCGTCCAGGGCGGCCACCTTGTAGGACTCCGCGAGCGTCGGATAGTTGAATACCGCATTGACCAGATAGTCGACCGTGCCGCCGCACCCCATCACGGACTGACCGATATGGATCAGCTCGGTCGCCCCGGAGCCGAAGCAGTGCACACCCAGCAGCGTGCGGTTCTCGGGGGAGACCAGCAGCTTCAGCATCCCGTGCGAGTCCCCGACGATCTGCCCCCGGGCCAGCTCCCGGTAGCGGGAGATCCCGACCTCGAACGGCACCCGGTCCTCGGTGAGCTGATCCTCCGTCCGCCCCACGAAGCTGATCTCCGGGATGGTGTAGATGCCGATCGGCTGGAGGTTGTGCATCCGGCCCACGGGCTCCCCGCAGGCGTGGTACGCCGCCGCCCGCCCCTGCTCCATCGACGTGGCGGCCAGGGCCGGATAACCGATGACATCACCCACGGCGTAGATGTGCGGCACCTGGGTGCGGTAGTGCTCGTCGACCGTGATCCGGCCGCGCGCGTCCGCCGACAGGCCGGCCTTGCCGAGGTCGAGGTCGTCGGTCAGACCCTGCCGGCCCGCGGAGTACATCACCGCGTCGGCCGGGATCTTCTTGCCGCTCTCCAGCACGGTGAGGGCGCCCCGGGGGTGACGCTCGACGGCGGCGACGGTCTCCCCGAAGCGGAACGTCACCGCAAGGTCCCGCAGGTGGTACTTCAGCGACTCCACGACCTCCACGTCGCACATGTCGAGCATCCCGGCCCGCTTCTCGACCACCGTCACCTTGCTGCCGAGCGCCGCGAACATCGAGGCGTACTCCATGCCGATCACGCCCGCGCCGACGATGACCATGGAGCGCGGGACCCGTTCCAGGGCGAGGACATTGTCCGAGTCCATGATCGTCCGCCCGTCGAACTCGACGCTGCCGGGCCGGGCGGGCCGGGTGCCGGTGGCGATCACGATGTGCTCGGCGCCGATCAGCCGCTCATGGCCGGTGACCTCGCGCAGCGCCACGGTGTGCGGGTCGACGAAGCGGCCGGTGCCGGAGAACAGGGCGACGTGGTTGCGGGACAGCTGGCTGCGGACGACGTCGACCTCGCGGCCGACCACGTGCTGGGTGCGTGCGGTCAGATCCGCGACGGTGATGTCCTCCTTCAGGCGGTAGCTCTGTCCGTAGAGGTCGCGCTGGGTGAGGCCGGTCAGATAGAGCACCGCCTCGCGCAGCGTCTTGGAGGGAATGGTGCCGGTGTGGATGGAGACCCCGCCGACCATGTCGGGGCGGTCGACGACGGCGACCCGGCGGCCCAGCTTGGCCGCGGCGATGGCGGCCTTCTGGCCACTCGGGCCGGATCCGAGGACGAGCATGTCGTAGTCGGGCACCCTCCGGAGTCTGACAGCCCGGACACCGTCTTCGATAGGGTGAACGGTCAACCGGCGCTACGGTCAACTGCCCGAAGGCACACGGGAGTCGGCGGGCACACCTCACCGGAACGCGCCCGATGTCCCCCCGGAAGACCCTAGGGCAGCAGCTTGTCGAGGGCCGCCGGTCCCTCCCGGTCCAGCTTGCGCCGGGCCCATTCCAGGTTCTTCGGCGTGATGTCCTTGCCCGAGGCAAGCACCACGTCCTCCGGCGACACGTCCGTGCCGGTGCGGGTGTGGAGCAGGGCATCCGGGGTGACGCGGTCCGTGACCGGCTTGGACGCGTCGGGCTGTGGCGTCGACATGATCTCTGCTCCTCCGGTCCGGGGTTGTGCTGCGAACCCGGTGCGGTCATCGGGTCCACTAACACCATTCAACGTCGGAGCGCACACTGCATCCGGAGCGGGTGATGCCGAGGTCAGAGGGTCGGCGGCGGCCGAGGAGCGAGCACGAGCATCGTGACGTCGTCGCGTATGACCCGGCTGTGCCGCAGCAGGTCCGCCCACACCCGGTCCGTCAGGGCGGCGGGGTCGTGCTCGGCCAGGACGGTCAGCCGCTCGGTCAGCGGGTAGAAGGCGCCGGTCCGGTCACGGGCCTCGAGGACCCCGTCGGAGGCCAGGACCAGCGTGTCGCCGGGCTCCAGGAAGACGGAGAGCGCACCTTGCGGGATGCCGTCGGCAAGGCCGAGACCGAGCGGCATCGACGGCTCGACCCCGATGTCCGTGGCCGTTCCCGCCCGCAGCAGCACCGGGGGCGGATGGCCGCACGTCACGATCCGCACCGAACGCGCGTCGCGGGTGAACTCGAGCAGCAGGGCGGTCGCGAACAGCTCGGCGTGCCGGGCGCTCGCCGAGTCCACCCGCAGCCGTCGGTCGAGGCGGCCGGCGACCGCCTCCAGATCCGGCTGATCGAGCACCGCCTCCCGGAAGGCGCCCAGCAGGGAGGCGACCGTGCCCACGGCCGCCAGACCATGCCCCTGGACGTCGCCCAGCACGGCGCGCACCCCGTACGGGCCGTCGCGCACGTCGTAGAAGTCACCGCCGACCAGCGTCCCGCGCTGCGCCGCCCGGTACAGGCCCCAGCAGCGCACCGGGCCGACCCCCTCGGGCAGCGGCGGCATCAGCGCCCGCTGTGCGGCCTCGGCGGTGGTGCGTTCGATGTCGAGCTGGACGTCGCGGTGCCTGCGGACGAAGGCCACGAACACGCTCATCGCGGAGACGAAGACGATCGTCCACAGGTCGGTGTCGCCGGGCCGGTTCAGCTGGAGGGCCGGAATGTGCAGCAGCGTGATCGTCAGCGCGCCGAGGACGGCGGTCCCCAGCGGTCCGTACGACAGGACGGCCAGCGGCGGGATGGCGCCCAGCAGGAAGCCGATGTCGAGGGCATCGTCGCTGAGACCCGTGGCCACGCCCACGCCCACGATCAGCGCGACCGGCAGCACCCGCACCCAGCGTGGCGGTGGCGCGCCCCTGAGCCAGCTCTGCCGGTCCCGGTGCCGGAGAGGTGACAGGACGGACGCCTTCTCCACACCACCACGCTGCTACGCCGGGTCGCGCGCCGCACGCCGAGCTGTGCCGGCGCCCCCACCGTCACTCGGTGCCGAGCGTGTCCTCGACCGAGGCGAGGATCTCGGTGACCCGCAGCCCGAACGCCGCGTTGCAAGGGTGCGGTCGGCCGGAGTCGGCGGCGGCGAGGAGGGCGTCGGCCGCGCGGGCGAACGCGGGAAGCGCCCCCTCGGAGCCCGCCGGAAGGGCCGTCACCCCCGCCGTGCCGCGCAGTTCTACGGTGGCCCCCGCCGCCGCGGGCGGAGCGGTGAGGCTGAGGGTCAGGGTGCTGGATGCGCCGGTGGCGTGCTCGAGGACCGCGTGAACGGTGTCCTCGGGACCGCGTGCCGCGGCCGCCACGCCGGTCACGTCTCCGAGGACCGGCAGCAGCACGGACAGGGCATGCGGGCCGACGTCCCACAGGGCACCCTTCTCCCGCCGCCACGGCGAGGCCGCGAACGGGCTGTCCCCGGAGAACACCGCGCCCAGCCACTGCGCCCGCGCCATGAACCAGCCGTCCCGTCCGGCCTGTTCGGTGATCCAGGCCTCGGGGGCGGACTGGAAGCGCGTGGTGAAGAACACGACCGAGGCGACACCGGCCCCGCGTGCCGCCTCGACCACGGCACGGCCGTCGTCGACCGTCGCGGCGACGGGCTTGTCCAGCAGCAGATGGCATCCCGCCCGGGCGGCACGCGCCGCGAGCTCCGCCTGCACCGCCGGCGGCAGCGCCACGGCGACGGCGTCCACCTCCGCGAGCAGGGCGTCGACGTCGTCGTAGGCACGGGTGGAATGACGGTCGGCCAGTTCCTTCGCCGCTGCCGGGCGGCGCCCCCACACGCCGACGAAGTCCAGTCCGTCGTGCGCGGCCAGGGCGGGGGCATGCACCATCTGCGCCCACGGGCCGGTGCCGAGCAGTCCGATACGCATACGGGTCGCCTCTCCAACGCTGCCGAACCTTGCGACGGCCGGCGCCACGAGGCCGGCCGGGTGCGAGCGTGTCACACGAACGGCGGACACGGACACCAGGCCTGCCATCGAACGCGCTCGAAGAGGCGCCCGGGCCGCGGATCACCGCGGCTGCGGCACGAGGGGGCGGCTGCTGTTCACGGCCCAGCTCGACGGGCGGACCCGCCAACGGGTGCGCGCAGGCCGACCCGGGCCGCCACGGCTCCCCCCATTCAGCACTCCGGCCACTGAATCCGTTCGCTTTCCTCTATTGGACCGCCGGCCGCAAGCCCAGCCAGGCTGGGACATCTCCCGTACGACCGCCCCGGCCGTACGGACTCCATCGGTTCTGCGCGACAGGCGAAAGAGGTCACGAACCCATGCACACTCGCCGCATCGGTGACGTCGAAGTCAGTGCGATCGGCCTGGGCGCCATGCCCATGTCAATCGAGGGCCGGCCGGACGAGGCACGTTCCCTCGCCACCGTCCACGCCGCCCTGGACGCCGGCGTGACGCTGATCGACACCGCCGACGCCTACCACCGGGACGCCGACGAGGTGGGTCACAACGAGACCCTGATCGCCAAGGCCCTCGCCACCCACGACCGGGGCAAGGACGTCCTGGTCGCCACCAAGGGCGGCCATCTGCGCCCCGGCGACGGCAGTTGGACGCTGGACGGCAGCCCCGCCCACCTCAAGGCGGCCTGCGAGGAGTCGCTGCGCCGGCTCGGCGTCGAGGCGATCGGCCTCTACCAGTTCCACCGTCCCGACCCCCGCGTGCCCTACGAGGAGTCCGTCGGCGCGATCCGCGACCTGCTGGACGAGGGCAAGGTCCGCATGGCGGGCATCTCCAACGCGAACCCGGACCAGATCAGGCTGGCGGGCGACATCCTGGGCGGCCGACTGGTCTCCGTGCAGAACCAGTTCTCGCCCGCCTTCCGTTCCAGCGAGCCGGAGCTGCGTCTGTGCGACGAACTCGGCATCGCGTTCCTGCCCTGGAGCCCGCTCGGCGGTATCTCCCGGGCCGGTGAACTGGGCTCCGCCCACGCCCCGTTCGCCACGATCGCGGCCGCACACGGCGTGGGCCCGCAGCGCGTGTGCCTGGCCTGGATGCTCGCCAAGTCCCCGGTGGTCGTCCCGATCCCCGGCGCCAGCCGCCCGGAGACGATCCGCGACTCCGCCGCCGCCTCGGACCTCGTCCTCACAGCCGAGGAACTCGCGGAGCTGGACGCCGCCTGAGCTCCCTCCGGTGCGGGCCGGGCAGCCCATGCCGGGCCCGCACCGTGAACACCGGCCCTTCTTCCCCCGACGATTCGCGCATGGACTGGCACGGGGAGTCACGCACTCCCTAGGATGTATTCCCTGTCAGGCCAGTCGAGTTGGCGCTCGGCACGAAGCAGGGGGATCGATGCACACCGACAAGCCGCTGTCCACGGAGATCGACGCCAACGTGCCGACGGCCGCGCGCATGTACGACCACTACCTCGGCGGCAAGGACAACTACGCCGCGGACCGCGCCGCCTGCGAGGAACTCGACAAGGTCGTGCCCAGCACGCGCCGGCTCGCGGTGAACAACCGCCGTTTCCTCCAGCGCGTCGTCCGCACGCTCGCCGCGGAGTACGGCATCCGGCAGTTCCTCGACCACGGCTCCGGCCTGCCCACCCAGGACAACGTGCACCAGGTCGCACAGCGCCACGACCCCACCGCCCACGTCGTCTACGTCGACAACGACCCCATGGTGCTGGTGCACGGCCGGGCCCTCCTGGAGCAGGACGAACGCACCTGCGTCATCCACGCCGACATGCGGGACACCGACGCGATCTTCTCGCACCCCGACACCCAGCGCCTGATCGACTTCTCGCAGCCGGTCGCCGTGCTGTTCAACTCGGTCTTCCACTGCATTCCCGACAGCGAGACCGACGGCCCGAAGGCGGTGGTCCGCCGGGTCGCCGAGCGGCTCGCACCGGGCAGCTACCTGGTGATGTGCCAGCTGGTCAGCGAGGATCCCGAGGTGCGTGCGTTCGTCACCGACTTCATGGACAAGGCGACGCAGGGACACTGGGGCCGGGTGCGGCAGGAGAAGGATGTCGCGGAGTTGTTCGAGGGCCTGGAGATCCTCGAACCGGGCCTGGTGGAGGTGTCCACCTGGCGCCCCGACTCCGAGGTGGTGCCCCGTCAGCTCACCCACGAATGGATCGAGTTCGGCGGCGTCGGCCGCCTCCCGTAGGTTCGTCCGGGGCATCCGGCGGCTCAGCCGGCGGGGTAGCGATTCTCCATCGTCTCCCGGAGCAGTTCCAGGGAGGCACGTGGCGTGAGTGCCTCGTCGGCCAGCCGGTCGAGGGCGACGCGGTACTCCTCCGTCTCGTCCCGGTCCTCGAGGAAGTTCGCGCTCCGGATGTGCTCCAGGTAGACGACGTCGGGCAGATCGAGGCCGTCGAAGCGGAGATAGGTGATCGGGATCGCCGGGGCCGACGCATTGGTCACGTCCAACGGCACGATCTGCACGCTGACATGGGGACGCTGGGCCATCTCGACCAGATGCTCGAGCTGCTCGCGCATCACCGCACGGCTGCCGAGCACGCGCAGCAGCACGGACTCGTCGATGATCGCCCACAGTTGCGGAGCGTCCGCCCGGTGCAGCAACTGGGCCCGCCGGGTGCGCAGTTCGACCCGGCGCCGCACCTCGTGCGACGGTGCCACCGGCAGCCCGCGCTCCACGACCGCCTGGGTGTAGTCCGGGGTCTGCAGCAGGCCCGGAACGTACTGGATCTCGAACGTACGGATCGCGGCAGCCGCCTCCTGCAGCCCGACCAGCCGGTCGAACCACTCGGGCATCAGCCGCTTGTCGTAACGCTGCCACCAGCCGGGCTCCCCGGCCCGCCGGAGCAGCTGCAGCAGTACCGACGCCTCGTACTCCTCCGCGCCGTACAGCTTCAACAGTGCGCGGACATCGCCCTCGGTCGGAGGCCTGCGGCCCTTGCCCGACTCGATGCGCGACAGCTTGGCGGGGCTGAATCCCAGGGCGCGCGCCGCCTGTTCCTGGGCCAGCCCGGCATCCTCGCGCAGGCCCGCCAGCTGGACGCCGACCAGCATCTTCAGCAGAGTCGGAGCGGGCTCCGCCCGGTCGAGATAGGGTCGGAGGCGGGACACACGCTGTGGCTCGGCGGACATCCTGGCTCCCTGCAGACCGGCAGAAGTGACTACCACGCTACCGCACTTGGCCGGTCTGCAGCAGGCGGGACGGCTCACATCAGATGGTCGAACTCGCCCTCCTTGGCGCCGGCCAGGAACGCAGCCACCTCGGCTGCGGTGTACACGAGCGCGGGCCCGTCGGGATCACGGGAGTTGCGCATCGCGACGCCCCCGTCTCCCAGGGCGGCGACCTCGACGCAGTTGCCCTCGGCGTTGCTGTGCCGGCTCTTGATCCACCGGGCGTCCAACGAACTCGCCCGCACTCCGTTCGGCATCACTGGCACCGCGACCTCCCTCAGTTCACGTTGCTGACTCCCTACCCGGATTCTCGCGCAATTTCTCGTGCAATTGCACGGAGGTGGGGTCGGTGTGGATAATAGCTACGGCGTCAACCCTCGTGTGGGCGCCCGATCATGACGCCGCATCAGGGAAGAGGCCAGGTCGTCGACCTGCCACCCGTACCGACATGACTGCCGCGGAAAGGCCCGACGCCATGCGCACCGCTTCGACGGGACAGCAGAGCACCGAGCGCACAGACCGCGAAACGCGGCCGACGGGAGCTTCCCGCGCCACGCCCCTGAGAGCGCTGGGCGAGGTGCCGTGGCAGGAGATCCGGGACTCCACCGGCTGTGCGGCCGGCATCCCGCTGCTCCTCAACAAGATCGCCTGGGGCGGCGCCGACACCGCCGCGGCGGCACTCGACGAACTGCGCGACCGTGTCTGCCAGTACGGCTTCGTGGTGGAGCAGGCGACGGCCGCGACGGTCCCCTTCCTGTGGGAACTTGCCCAGCTTCCCCACGTGGCCTGCCGCGCCCGGATCATCGAACTGCTGAAGAACATCGCCGACGCCCGGCAGTGGGAGAACACCGCGACGGCGTATCCCAAGCTGCTCAACCACCGTGAGAACCACGTGGTCTGGGAGCGCGCCGCCCGTCAGGCCGTCCGTGCCCGGCGGGGCGTCGTGCGGCAGCTCCAGGCCGAGCCGGACGCCGAGATCGCCCGCGCGTCCACCGAACTCGCCCGGTCCCTCGGCGATTGAAGTGCTCTTCCGGATGAATCCGGGAGATTCCTGCCTGCCTTGCGGTGGCGGGCTTGACGCCTCGAGTGCGCCTGACGACTGCCCTCCCGGCAGCCGGGATGAGCGCGTGGCCCATCCGGTACAGGTGCAAGAGGTTCCGGCCGCGTTGTGGTCGGCGTTGCCCGACCAGCCGCAGTCTGGACTCTTGCATACGAACGTGGCCTGGTCCTCGCGGCTCCCCGGTGTGATGAAGCCACATGCGGAGCAGCGTCGGGAGGTGTTCGGGGCGGGGACCTTGTGCACAGTGCCGCCGTTGCGGGCAGCCTTGTACGTCAGCATGGCCACGGTGCGGCCCCATGCCTCCTGGCTGATGGCACGGTTGAGGCCGGCCTTCTGGGCGACGTGCTTCCCCGGTTCCTCGATGGTGCCCTTTGCGGACTTGACCATGTTCGGGATGTGGAGTTGTTCCACCACGAGCGTGCCGTAGGTGCGGGCGAGGGCCGTGGTGGTCTGGTGCTGCCAGTCAGTGGCCCGTCGTGTGGCTCTGGCGCGGAGCGTCCTGATCTGGTCGTAGGTGTTCCGCAGCCGGCTGGAGGTGCGTTCCTTCGGTTTGCGGAAGCTCTTGCGGTGCGCGGCCCGCCGTTCCAGGCAAAGAAGCTTGGCCTTCTCCTCGGCGGTCAGCCACTTGTCGCAGTCGGCGGTGCCGTTTTCAGTGCGGGCGGGACGGCCGTGGTCCTGGTGGTTTCCGTCCGACAGGGCCAGGGGCAGGTTCACCCCGGCGTCGATGCCGACCTCGGGCCCCGCGTGCGGCCCCGGCTTGGCTTGGAGGGTCTGCACGCGGAAGGCGATGTGCCAGCCGAGGGCGTCCTTGACCAGCCGTGCCCCGGTGATCCGGTTCTCCTTGTTGGCGCGCTTGCCGACGGGGAGATCTTTGGTCCAGCGGAATCGGACCCGGCCGATCTTAGGAATGTTGACCATGCCCCAGCGGCGGTGCACGCGGGTGATGTTCAGGTCCCGTCCCTGCGGGATGTCCACGGACATCACCGTGCGGACACGGGCCTTGAAGTTCGGCTTGTCCGCTCGGCCGTCCCAGCAGTTCTTCCACGCCTGAAGGTAGGTCTTGAGGACCGCCTGGGCGGCCTGCGCTGGCAGCACCGCCAGCCAGTCGATGTCCTTGCGGGCCTGCCGTATCGCCGCGTCCATACGGGACAGCGACCGCTGGCACCGCGGCGTCATGGTCCACAGATCGTGCAGCAGGTTCCACGTCGCACGGGCGGCGTGGGCCTGGTCGTCCATGAGCCGGACCTGCGCAGGCGTCGGCGCCAGCCGGGCGCGATGCCCGAACTGCCACTTCACCCACCGGAGTTCACTGCTGATGCGATCACTCTATCCTTCGGTTTATGTCACCTCGCTGAAATCCTGTTACCTGTGAGACGGACACTTCTGGTCCGGCTCGTACTTCGCTGCGTCCTGCGGCGAGGCACCGCTGACCGTCGTACGCGAGTACATCGAGAATCAACAGCGTGCCATGTAGTCGGCCCGGCCCCACAGTGCAGATCCACACTTACGCGCAGGTCAGAGCAGCTTTGGAATGCGCTTCACCTCCCTCGTAAACGACTCTGTTGAGGAATGCGGATTTCGGCTCGCGTGGCCGGGTCATGCCGCGAGGGCAAGCCGGGTGAGGTGCGATGCGGGGGTCGGGCCGAGTGGTGTGCTGTTCAGCCAGGCGTCGGTGCGGATGATGTTGAGTACGGTGGCGGACAGGACGTTCGCGAGGTGGGTCTTGGCGTGCCCTCGGTAGGGGGTGCGGCGTAGGCGGGTGCGGCGCACGGCCTGGGAGATGGTGCCCTCCACCCCAGCGCGCACGTCATACCGCTTCTTCCAGGCGTCGGTCTCCTGCTCGACTCGTTGGTGTTCCAAGATCTCTTGCTGCTTCCGAGGCAGGAGGGTCAGGCTGCGGCCGTAGCGGCCGGTCGCTGATGCCCTGGTGCAGTGTTCACGCAGAGGGCATGGACGGCAGTCCGCGGCGGAGAACTGCACCTTGGTGACCGGGGTTCCGCTGGGCTTGACCTGACCTGACCTGACCTGACCTGACCGGACCAGCTGATACTGACCGCGCCCCTGGGCAGTTCACCTTCTTTCGCTCCCAGTCGACGCGGAAGGCACGCTGGGACAGGCCCAGCCCCACCCCTACTACTTGTCCAGACCAAGTGGCGCACCCGGTCACCCGGTGTGGATGACCGTGACGAGGACGGTGACTGGTGCGCGTGAGCCGTGCTGGGCCAGGAAGGCAGATACGGCGGCGCGGACGTCTTCGCGTACCTGCTGGGCGACGTCCAGAACTCGGCGGCTTTCCTGTGTGGCGCAGCGTACTTCCACATGCCAGCCGTCTTCGGCTGTGCGTTCGATACGGACGCCGGCCTCGGCTGGGAGGGTCGCGGCTCCGACCATGGCACGCCACGCGCGGGGAGCCGCGGCGGCCAGGTGGTCGGCGAGGGTCGGCTGTAGTCCGGCCACGCCGGAAACGTCGAGGGCCGCCCGAGCGGCGATCTGGCGGACGTCCCGGTCTGTGGTGGCGGAGGTCATCGCTGTTCGCTCCGTTCGGACGTCTCGCCACGGAGTGTGTCGGCAGGGTCCAACACAGTGTCGATCATCAGATCGACGCCGGTGACCGCCAGGCCCAGCTCGTGGTCTGCGGCATGCAGGACTGCGCGGCGTACCTGGGCGGCCCGGTCGGGCAGTGGCTGGTCGAGTGTGGTGGCCAGGGTCATGGTGACGTGGATGGCGGTGCCGTCTCCCATGGGGACGAGGCGGCAGCTGGCGGCTCGGGCACCGGGGACGCTGTCGGCGGCGCGGCGCAGTACTCTCGCGGCGGCACGCTCAGCGATCCGCAGGTCCTCGGCGGGGTCGTCCAGCGGCAGCATCGCGCCGAGACGGGCCTCTGCCCGTACGGCTTTCATGACCCGGTCGGCGAGGCTGTGACCGTCGGGGCGATCTTTGGCGCGGAGGGCGCGGGTGGCCCGGTCCAGGGCGGCCAGCCCTTCGACGGCCTGTTGGCAGTGTGGGCAGCGGGTCGTATGCGGGTCTGCCATGGCCTCGCTGTCGCGTGCCTGCTCCCAGGCGCGGCTGAGTGAGCGCCCACAGGGCAGCTGCTCGTCGCCCGCCAGCAGCTGCGCTTCGGGCAGCGGCGGAGTGCCGACCAGCCGGGCCTCGGCCGGCGGTTCGCCTCGGACGGGGTGCGGATCGTCTAGCGCCATGGGCCCATCGCCTCCTGCAACGCGCGTCGTGCGCGAAACAGCCTGCCGCGCACCGTCTGTTCACTGGTCCCGGTCACATGTGCGATCTCCTCGTAGTGCAGGCCGTGCAGTTCCCGTAGGACCCAGCAGACCCGCTGATCGGGGTTGAGTGCGCGAAGTGCTTGGGACAGGGCGGCTGTGACCGCGTCCGCCTCGGCAGCGGCCTGCGGTGTGGCGGAGGCGTCGCGAGCGACGGGCTCGGGAATCTTTTCCAAGGGGACGGCACGGGGGCGGCGCAGGATGTTGAGACAGCGATTGGTAACGATGCGGTACATCCAGGTGCCGAACGAAGCCCCGTGGCGGAACTCCGGCAGCCGCCGCCAGGCGCTGAGAAAGGCGTCCTGGACGACGTCCTCTGCATCGGCCCGGTTGCCGAGAAGGTGACAGGCGAGTGCGAGCAGTGGACTGCTGTGACGACGGACCAAGACGGCGAACGCGTCATCATCCCCTTCGGAAGCCCGTACCGCGAGCACCCGGTCAGGGACCGCTGACGGGACAGGAGCGGGCGGCCCGCAGCCAGCGGAGGCGGGGGGCCGGTCTGCTTGCCTTCCACTGCGGGTCTCTTGCCAGGGGCCGTTGCCCTGACATCCGCGCACACCCATACATTCTATCTATGTGGCGCACATCGTATGAAAGGTGTGAGGAACGCGGTTTCCGATGTGTCTAATCCTTCGACGGGCACCACCCCGGTGCGCGTATGGACGCCTTCGGGAGGTCCTCATGTCCGAGACCCTCAGCCGCCCCGTGACAAGTGAGAGTCAGCCCAGCACCGCAGGCAAGGCACTGCGGGACCGCAGCGGCGTCGGCACCGCGCCCGAGACGCGGGGGCGCACAACCATCGCCGACAGCGTGGTGGAGAAGATCGCAGGAATGGCCGCTCGCGAGGTACCGGGCATTCACAGCCTCGGCGCCGGGATGGCCCGCACCTTCGGAGCCGTCCGCGACCGGGTCCCCGGCGGACACCCCAGTGTGACCCGCGGCGTGAGCGTCGAGGTGGGCGAACGCCAGGCGGCCGTGGACCTCGACGTGGTCGTCGAGTACGGCGTGTCCATCGTGGACGTCGCCGGCGACGTCCGCACCAACGTCATCACGGCCGTCGAACGTATGACAGGCCTGGAAGTCGTGGAGGTGAACATCGCCGTCGACGACGTCCACCTGCCCGACGAGGAAGAGCGGGAGGAAGCCGAGGCCCGCGTGAAGTGAACGCGGCAGCCTGCCGCCCAGGACTCGCGGCGGGCGGGGAACGCGGATCGACAGGGGATTCGGGTGAGTGAGATGACCAGAGCGACGGTCGGGTTGCTGGCAGGTCTGGCCCTGGGCTTCGCCGCCTACTTTGGCGGCTTCTGGGCCTTCCTGCTTGTGGCCGCCCTGGGAGCGGTCGGTTTCGTCATCGGCCGCATCCTGGACGGTGACCTGGAGATGTCCGACTTTGTTCGAACCCGGCAACGGCGATGACCACACGCCCTGCATCGCCCCAGCCCAGCGGGCCGACGGACGCAACCCCGCCCCGTGTTCCGGCTGCCGAGCGCGGCGCGACCGTGATCCCCGACAAGGTGGTCGCCCGTATCACGGCCCGCGCCGCACGCGAGGCGCTGGCCGGTCAGACGGGTACGAGCCTCGCCCACCTGGGGCTCACTCCGCCCCGTTCCACGGTCGCGGTCAGCGGCGGAACGGCCCGGCTGAGCCTGTTCCTGGATCTGCCCTACCCGACCGACATCGCGGGTGCCTCGCGCCAGGTGCAGCACTACGTCGGCCAGCGGGTGGCCCGGCTGACCGGCATGCGCGTCACCGAGGTCACCCTGACCATCCAGCACCTGGTTCCCTCCGGCGGCCTGGAGCACAGACGAGTGCGATGAACGGGTCGGCCCCGCCGGAAAGGAGGGCCCGACATGACACAGGACAGGGAGTCCTCCGCCGAGCCGGAGCCGCTCGTCAGAACCGATGAGGTCACATCCGTGACGGCGGGATTGCTGGCCCATCAAGGGCCAGACGCCGCGCGGCCCCAGTCAAGCAGCGTGGCCGACGGCACACGTGCATCGCGCCGTCTGTGGTCTACGCGCCGGATACCCACGGCGCTGACGGCCCTCGTCATCGTGGCCGGCGCCGGGATCTTGCTGTTCGACGTCGCCAGAGTGCGCACCGGCCACAGGGCCGCCGCCTGGCGCACCCGCCTGGCCCACGAACTGGCCACCCGGCCCCTGGACGACGTCTGGATGCTCACCGGCGCGGCTCTGACCGCAGCCCTCGGCCTGTGGCTGATCATCCTGGCGCTCACCCCGGGACTTCGCCACCAACTGCCACTCAACACGCCTGCCGGCCCGAACCCGGTGCGCGCCGTGCTGGACCGCGACGCAGCCGCCCTCCTGCTGCGAGACGCCGCCATGCGCGTCCCCGGAGTCAGCCGAGCCAGGATCCGGGTACGCCGACACCGCATCAAGGCCCGCGCGGACATACGCTTCCGCGACCCCGGCGACGTCGAGACCGATCTCACCGCCGCTCTGCACGAGCAACGCGACCGGCTCCCGCTGGTTCACCCGCCCCGGATCACCGTCCGCGTACGGCAACGCCGCAGCTGACCCGCCAGAGGACGCTGGAAACGGGTCGGAAGGAGGCAGGAGAACCATGATGAGGCAGTCCACGGTCAACCGGGTCCTGCTGGCTCTGGCCGGCCTCGTCCTGCTCGGCGGAGGCCTGCTGGTCCTCGTCGGCGGCTTCGACCTCTACCGGCGCTGGCACCTGTCGCCACCCGACGGCTGGCCCCTGGCCACCCCGCACGCCGTTCTGCTCAGCGCCGAAGACCGTACTCGTTGGACCGACGAGGCCTGGTGGTGGCCGGTGGTGATCGCCACCCTGGTCGTCATCGTCCTGCTCGCCCTGTGGTGGCTGTCGGCACAACTGCGCCGAACCCGCCCAGGCCGCATGCCCATCGGGGGAACAGCCCCTGCGGACGGTGTGGAACTGCACGACCACGCCCTCAGCGACGCCATCGCCACCGAGGCTCGCCGACTGCCCGGAGTCCAGCGCGCGAAGGTACGGATGGTCGGCCGCGTCCGCCGCCCCCAGGCACGCATCACCCTCACGCTCACCCCCGACAGCGAGCCCGGGCCTGTCCTGTGGGCCCTGTGCCACGGCCCTCTGGAACGCGCTCGCCAGTCCACCGGCTGGACCCAGCTTCCCGCCCAGGCGCGATTGCGCATTGCCACACACAAACCCCAGCGCGCCGAGTAGCAGCCCTGACTGGCGAATCGGGCCAGGTCCCCTTTTGTCGTCAACCGATCTCCAGGGGACTGAACGCTGCCGGGGAACTACTAGGTGGCTCGGCGGAGGCGATTGGCGACGGCGTGGCCAACGGCGAGGTACACGAGGGCGGGTAGGCCGTAGTTGAGCAGTACCCGGAGCCATTCGGTGTCCATGGTGAAGAGGTCATGAGACCAGCCGGCCAGCGAGCGGCGTCCTCCACAAAGCTCACCAAGTCGTTCGACCGATTGGCATCGAGTAGAAACATCAGGATCCACAGACCGAGGATCGCGGCGGTGATGTGAGCTGTGCCTGGGATCTGCGACGCGCGACCGTCCGTTCCGAGAGCTGGCAGGCTTCTCGCCTGTGGTGACCCCCGCCCGTCACTGAGCGGTCAGGTGAGAGCGGAGCCTGGCCAGGATCCGGCCGAGCAGGCGGGAGACGTGCGTCTGGGTGATTCCGAATTCGGTACCGATCTGGTGCTGGGTCATCTCACGGCCGAACCGCATGGCGAGAATCTGACAGTCACGCTCCGGCAGCCTTGCGATCACTGGTTGCAGGGCGGTCAGCTCTTCGACCAGTTCGAGGTCGTGCTCCTCGAAGCCGAGGCGGTCGGCCAGTTCGTCATCGGGCTCGGTTCCGTCGAGGGGAACGTTCAGCGAGGCGGTGTTGTAGCTGTTGGCGGCCTCCAGCCCCTCCAGCAGCTCTTCGGCATCCAGGTCCAGGTGTGCGGCCAGTTCGGCGACGGTTGGCGGACGGCCGAGGTCCTGTTCCAGGGCCACAGTCGCGGCCCGCAGAGTAAGCGCAGCTCACGCAGTCGGCGCGGGACTCGCACGGCCCAGGTGGTGTCACGGAAGAACCGCTTGATCTCTCCCACGATGGTCGGCATTGCGAAGGTCGGGAACTCGACGCCGCGCGAGGGATCGAACCGGTTGATCGCCTTGATCAGACCGATGCTGCCGGCCTGGATGGCATCCTCGACCGACTCGGCCCGCGAGTTGAAGCGACGGGCCGCGAAGTACACCAGGGTCAGATTGAGTTCGACCAGTGTGTTGCGGACATGGGAGTGGCGAAGTACAACTCGTCGCTCGGGGAGACGACGCTGCGGTTGAAGAACGGCACGCTGATCCGGGGGTTCGGGGCGGAGACGCCGGACAACCTGCGTGGCTGGGCGTTCGGCAAGGCGTGGTGCGACGAGTACGCGGCCTGGTCGCGGCACACCGCGCAAGAGGTCTACGACATGTTGTGGTTCTGCCTGCGCGAGGCGGACACTCCGCAGGTCGTCATCTCCACGACGCCGAAGCCGCTCCCGCACGTCAAGCGGCTCGTCGAGCGCGGCCGGTTGCAGGAGCAGGCCCACAGGGAGGGCGGGGCGTCACCTCGGGTGGTACTGACTCGCGGGCACATGCGGGAGAACGACGCGAACCTGTCGGCGGCGGCCCGCGAGGAGCTGGAGGAGGAGTACGCCGGCACCCGGCTGGGGCGGCAGGAGCTGTCCGGTGAGCTACTCGAGGACGTGGAGGGCGCGCTGTGGAAGGGCTGGATGCTGGAGGTCGAGGGCTTCCGGCCCCGGCCCGACCATCTGCCGGACCTCCAGGGCGTGGTGGTGTCCGTGGACCCGGCGACCAAGAGCCACGAGAACGCGAACATGACGGCGTTCACGGTGGCGGGGCGCGGGTTCCCGGTGGAGACGATGTTCGGGGATGACCGGCCTCGCGGGTATCTGCTGCACTGCGAGCAGGACCGGTACACGCCGACACAGGCGATGAAGCGCGCCGCCACGCTGTACCACGAGCACCGCGCGGACTGCGTGACCATCGAGGCGAACAACGGCGGCGACTACCTGCCCGCGCTCCTGGAGCAGGTGGACCCAACGGTGAACTGGCGGATCGTTCACGCCACGCGCGGGAAGCGTGCGCGGGCGGCCCCGGCGGCGCAGCTGTAGGAGCAGGCCAGGGTGTCGCATGTCGGTCCAGCTCGGCGGTTCGCGGAGCTGGAGGAGCAGATGACCACGTTCGTCGGCCAGGGCGAGACGGAGGACTCGCCAGACCTGCTGGACTCGGCCGTGTGGGCGCTTTGGGACCTATTCCTCGACCCGACCATGCCGCCGCCGCGCGGCGGCGATGACCAGCGGCTGAGCGGTCGGCGCTGACGGAGGGCGGCATCGGGTCTGGGACGGGCGGTTTTCGGTCGCTGTCGTTGCGTGTTGGGGCAAGCGTGGCGTGTGTGCACGTCGTGGTGGCGACACTGCGCCGTCGTATCAACGGCCCAGCGAGGACGTTCGCGCGGGCTTACGGCAGCCTGGTCCGCTGGCGGTCGGTGTTCACCTCAGGCCGGGCATCCTGGTCAGGCTGAGGTCTTCGGCTGTGACTCGCCGCTTTGGGCGCGCAGTTGCTCGTTGATGCGTTGGGCTTCCTCGAGTTGGTCTTCGAGGATGATGATGCGGCAGGCGGCCTCGATGGCGGTGCCCTGGTCGACGAGTTCGCGGGCGCGGGCGGCGATGCGTAGCTGGTACCGGGAGTAGCGGCGGTGGCCGCCTTCGGAGCGCAGGGGGGTGATCAGGTGGTGTTCGCCGAGGGTGCGGAGGAAGGCGGGGGTGGTGCCGAGCATCTCGGCGGCCCGGCCCATGGTGTAGGCGGGGTAGTCGTCGTCGTCGAGGTTGTCGGCGGGACGGGTACTGCGAGGGGGCATAGACCTCTTCTTTCGGGGGACGCGTCGGGGGGCCCCGGGGGCGGGAAGGGCCCCGGCGCCCCCGCTTTAAAAACCAAAAACCCGCAAAAAGGGCCGGCGGGTGTGTTGCGCAGGTGCAGCC